>NZ_JAGQBN010000010.1:0-131770 GCF_024345655.1 Synechococcus sp. Lug-A
GGTTTCCCGCTGCAGCCACCCCGTGGCCATCACCCCCACCAGGCCCCCGCCCCCCCCCATCGCCGCCAGCACGGCAGCGGCCACCCAGGCGTCGCCGGCGGCGGCCAGCCCCAGCAGGCCCAGCCCCAGGGCGGCGGAGAGCCAGCCCAGCGCCGACGAGGGCTGATCCAGCCGGAAGCGGTCGAGCCGGCCGGCCAGCGCCACCCCCACCAGGGCACCCACGCCGTAGGCGGCCTGCAGCGCGCCGAAGGTGGCGGCTCCTCCCCCGTAACGCAGGCTCACCAGCTCCACCACGCCGATCACCACCGGGCCGAGCACGGCCAGGTTGATCATCGCGATCAGCCCCAGACCGGTGCGGATCGCCCCGTGGCGCCAGGCGAACACACAGCCTTCGCGCAGTCCCCGCAGCAGCCCGCCCGCGCCGTCCCGGTGCCAGGCGACCGGTCGGGGTCGCAGCTGGACGAAGCAGCAGGCGGCCAGCAGCAGCACGCCGGCATCGAGGGCGAGCGCGGCTGTGGCGCCGCCGATGGCCAGCGCCACCCCCGCCAGGGCCGGACCCACCACATTGCTGATCTGCTCGCTGCCCTGCAGCCAGGCGTGCGCCCGGTTTAGCAGCCGTGGCTGCACCAGCAGGGGCAGCAGGGCCATCGCGGCGGGGTAGACGCAGGCCTCGGCGGCGCCGAACAGGGCCGCCAGCGTCATCACCGGCCCCAGTGCCAGTGCCCCGTGGGCGGCCAGCAGGGTGAGCACGGCGGTACAGAGCACCAGCACCGCGCTGGCCCGCACCGCCAGGGCACGGGGCGGATGGTGATCGCTGAGGGCACCCCCCACCAGCATCAGCAGCCCCCGCGGCAGCGCTGCCGCCATCAGCACCAGCGCCACGGCGCTGCCCGAGCCGGTGCGCTGCAGCATCAGCCAGGTGATGGCCACGAACCAGAACTGCACGCCGCAGAACAGCACCGTCTGGCCCAGCCAGAGCCAGCCGAAACGCTGATGCCGCAGCAGGAGGGAGGTCATGGCTGCCCGGCCCCCAGCGGCAGGGGGGCGGTGGTGCTGCCGGCGCTGGGCGCCGCGGCGGCGGCCCACTCCTGCACGGGCGTGAGGTTCAGCTCCTGGCGCCACTGCTGCAGGGGCTTCGCCCAGCCCTCCTCCCAGCGCTGGGCGAACAGGGGCCGGGCCTGCTGGCCCATCTGCAGCCCGGTGTGGATGGCCAGCACCAGTGCCGGCAGCTGTTCGGGGTCGAACAGCGTGATCGACTGCAGCGCCTGGGCCGTGAGCATGGCGCCCAGGGGATAGGGGAACTGGCCGAGGTGAAAGGCCTGCAGGCCGATCTCGCCAAGCAGCGAGGTGTCGAAGCCGGTGAGCACATGCCAGAGGTCGTGGGTCTGGCTGAGCCGTACCTCAACGTAGGCCGCCTCGCTGCCGGCCTCCATGCCGGCGTGCAGGTCGGGGTCGTAGCCGAGCCGGCTGAGGCTGGCGGCGTAGGCATGGCCGAGTGAGCCCACCGGCAGGGCCGCCAGCCGATCGAGGTCATGCGGACCCGGCACCCAGCGGGCGTCGATGAGGGCGGCGCAGCCTGGATCGTGGCGCAGGTGCTGCGCCGCCAGTGCGTAGGAGGGGGTGTCGAGCAGCCCGTCGGTGAGCACGCCCACCAGCTCCAGGCTGGTGTCACCCCCGCTCATCGCGAGCATGGTGCCGAGGATGCGGAAGAGGGGGTCGGGGGCGACCGGGGCCGGGACGGCGGGGCCGTCCGCGAGTGTTGCGGCGCTGGTGGCGCCCGTGTCCGGGGCAGCAGCGGCGTGAGCGGTGGACTGCCAGAGGGTGGTGGCCATGGAAGGGCGAGCGGAGGGTCAGTGCGGGCAGTGAGCTCTGAACATGAGGAGTGCTCACATCAGTGAAAATATGAGTGTCCCTCGCCTTTGTCAAGGAGAATGCGAGGATTGCTCGTCTTGCCTGCCTGCGGCCATGACGCAGCGCTCCACCCCCGCGCCGGTCTCCACCACCGGCCTGCGCCGCCAGCCCCGCCAGGCCCGCAGCCAGGAGCGGGTGCGGCGGATCCTGGAGGCGGCCGAGGCCTTGTTCGTGGCCGAGGGCGTGGCCAGCACCACCACCAACGCGATCGCGGCGCATGCCGGCGTGCCGATCGGCTCCCTCTATCAGTTCTTCCCCGACAAGGCGGCGATCCTGCGCAGCCTGGCCCGCGGCTACGGCGAGCAGCTGCACAGGGAGCTGGCCGCCTTTGAGGAGAGCGAAGCCTCTGCGCTGCCGCTCGACGCCTACATCGAAGCGATGGTGTCGCTCACCGATCGCTTCTTCACCAGCCATCCCGGCTATCAGGCGATCTTCAATGAGGCGCAGAGCGCCACCGCCGATCTGCTGGCGATCGAGGAGGAGGCTGATGTGCGCCTGGTGGCGGATTGGTCGGCGGCCCTGATCGCCCGCGTGGGCGCTGAAGGCTGTGTGCTCAGCGAGGACGACGCACGCACGATGGCCTACGTGCTGGTGAAGACGGTGGGCAATCTGCTGTGGCTGTCACTGGCGAAGGCGCCGCCGTTCCGCGCGCAGTTGCTGCAGGAAACGGTGCAATTGGCGGTGGCTTACCTGCGCCGCCGCATGACCACCGGCCGCGGCCCAGGTGAGGCGGCCTCAGGCTGAACCCGCAGCGGCGGGTTGCGCGCCGGTGGGCCCCATGTCGCCAGGCAGCGCCTGCACCTGGAGTTCCAGGTAGCCGGTGGTGGCGTCGTGAAGGCGGCGCAGCTGCCAGCCTTCGGGGCGGACCGTCAGGATTTCGGCTGTGGTGCGCACGCGGCTGCCGTAGCAGAGGTGGCCGCCGATCACCTGCCCCTTGCCATCGGCCACGGCGATGTGCAGATGGGCGCCTTCTGCGGTGATCGACCCCGACAGCGTCAGGATTTCGAACGGCCCTTCGAGCTGGGTTTCCGCTTCAGCGGCGGCGAAGCGGAGCCTGGGATGCCAGAGGCTGCCGATGCCGGAAACAACGAATGAACCGCTGCCTGGTGCCGTGGCTGTGGCTTCCAGGGCATGGCGAAGATCCTCACCGGGAGGCAGCCGCAGCGGCAGGTAGGACACGGTTGATTGGGGGATGGGTCGGATTCAGCCTGGTTTTCCATCGTTGTAGGAAACGGTGCAATCTCTGCCTTGCCGTTTGGCCAGGTAAAGAAGATCATCGGCTCGCTTGAGAATCTCCTCAAGGCTGATCTCGGCAGAGGGCACCATGGAAACCAGGCCGATGCTCGCTGAATAGCGAATGGAGGATTGTTCATAGGCCACCAGAGACTCCCGGATCGCCTGATGCAGCCGCTCTGAGAGTGCGAGCGCAGCCTCCTCTGAGGTATTGGGAAGAAAGATGATGAATTCTTCGCCGCCGATGCGGCCGAGATAGTCGCTCTTGCGCAGAACCGCTTTCACCGTGATCGCAAAGCTCTTGAGCACTTCATCGCCGCCAGCATGGCCGTGGGTGTCGTTGATGTCCTTGAAACGATCGAGATCCAACGCAAGCAAGGAAACATGGCGCTGCTCGCGCTCGGCCAGGTGCATCACTTGCTGGATCTGATCAAAGATGGCCTGTCGCGTCAGCAATCCCGTCAGCTGGTCGAAGGTGGCCATCGCGCGCATTTCCTTCTCGAGGCTATCGATCTGCATCACCAGGTCCACCAGCGGCCAGCTAGCCAGCGGCGCGACCATCGCAGGAATGGCGATGGCAGTGGCAACGGCGATTCGCGGGGCCTCACATTGCTCGAAGAAGCAGAGAGTTGAGGTGAGCGCTACGGAGCAAACAACCGAAAAGGTGGTGACGATCAGCACCGTGGGAAAGGTGCCGAGGCTCTGGATCAGCTGCCTCATGGACACCTTCATGCCCCAACGCCCGTGGCGGAAGAAGGCCCAGCCTTTTGCTGTGTGGGGCCATGCCATTGCGTGCCCGGGAGGCCGCTCACGCAACGTGTGACTTGGAAAGGGCCAACGACGTTGGCGTGGACAGGGCCACTTGCGGGAAAATCAACGGCACGTATGGGTCTCCCCTTTTGCATCCGTTGAACAACGACGGGGGAAACGCAAGAGTCAGTGCGCTGCATTTTGTATTGGCTGTCACTGTTTTCGCGCTCGGAGGGCGGTGGCTCCATTCGCCACCTCCAGCTAGCTCGCCGCCATCGTAAGACTCTGCTCTCCATCATCGAGTGGATGAACCTGAGGCCACAGCCATGACAAGTCCGTATGGAAAGCAATACCTTCATTTAAGGATAGCAATTGCGGGCGTCAATCAACGGGAGCGCGTTTACATCTGTACAAGACAGCACCACTGCTGTTCCCTCTGGTGCTCGGTGGCCACCCGCAGGCGCACCGCTGCTCCCGGCCCAGGCCTCCGGCACGGGTTGACGCGTTTCTTCCCTGTGGTCATGGTGAAGGCATCGCCCCTGCTGCCATGACACTGCTGCCATGACATTGCTCTCATTCACGGCCCGCCGGGTGAAAACGGCCCTGCTGGCACCCTTGGCCGTGTCTGCCCTGATCGCCGCCAGCTCCTCCGCCTCCCTGGCCCAGTGGCGCGTGCCGGTTGAGGAGGTGCGGGCCATCAACTTCGCCCGCACCTATGCGGTGGCACTCAACGGCGGCCTGCAGGCCTACCGGCCGGCGCCGTGCATGTTCGTCACCGCCTCCACCGACAACCCCTGCCTGGTGAAGCGCAGCCCCGATGGCTTTCTGTTCCGCTTCCTCGGCGGCCCCCCCGCCTGGGTGGAACGCCAGCAGCCCGCCACCCTCGAAACCGAGGTGTTGATCTCGCCGGACGGCCGCAACCTGGTGAAGCTGATTTTTAATGGCGCGCCCCGCCGACCTGCGTCACAGGCGCCTGCTCCAGCCAGCTGAGGCGGCGCCTGCAGCCCATAGCCTTGGCGGGCAGCTGAGGCTTTCGGTGCATCCATGGACCTGACCCTTTACCAGGCGTCCGTGCCGCCGCTGCGGCGCGCCCTCACCAACCTGATCCACCTGCTGGAGAAGGCCCTGGCGCATGCCCAGGTGCAGGGGTTCGACTCCGCCGTGCTGCTCACCAGCCGTCTCTACCCCGACATGTTCCCCCTGGCGCGCCAGGTGCAGATCGCCAGCGACGTGGCCCGCCGCGGCGTGGCCCGGCTGGCCGGCCTGGAGGCGCCGCCGATGGCGGACAATGAGGAGAGCCTGGAGGCGCTGATCGAACGCCTGCGGGAATCGATCGCCTATCTCGACGGCTTCAGCGCCGAGCAGATCGATGGGGGCGAAGAGCGCCCGATCACCGTGCCGATCGGCAAGGGTGAAACGATCACGATGGCGGGCTGGCCGTTCCTTTCAGCCTTTGTTCTGCCCAACGTCTACTTCCACACCACCACCACGTACGCGATCCTGCGCCACAACGGCGTGGTGATCGGCAAGCGCGATTTCCTCGGGGCCCCCTGAGCGCCGGCCGCCCCCTTCCATCCTTCCGCCATGACGAGCACCTCGCCCACCATCGTCAGCACCCACTTCGGCCAGCAGCCCTGGTGGGTGGAGCAGTGGATGGAACTGATCAACTCCTACCGCTACAAGAAACGGCTGGAGCGTGCCTGGGCCTACGCCCGCTCCGGCAACGTGCTGTCGATCCTGTTTGAAGGGAAGCGGGTGAAAGCCCTGGTGCAGGGCACCGAAGCCGAGCCGTACAAGGTGAAGCTCTGGCTCGACACCCTCTCCGATGAAGACTGGGGCTATGTGCTGGAGGCGCTCGGTCAGAAGGCGCGCTGGTCGGCGCAGCTGCTGGCTGGGGTGATGCCGCAGGACATCGAGCGGGCCTTCGCCGCCAGCGGCAAACGGCTGTTCCCCTTCAAGCTGCAGGAGGTGCGCTGCGATTGCAGCTGCCCCGACAAGGCTGCCCCCTGCAAACACGTCAGCGCTGTCTATTACCTGATGGGGGATCGCTTCAGCGAAGACCCCTTCGTGCTGTTCCAGATGCGCGGCCGCAGCCGCAGCCAGCTGCTTGCTGATCTGGCCACCCAACGCCGCCGGCAGCTGGCGGCGTCTGCCACTGAAGCGGCGCCTGCCGCCGCACCCCACCCGGTCCATCCGGCCGTGATCGATCCCACCCGCTGGTGGAGCTACACCGCCGCCCTCGACCCCGATCTGGTGGTGATCACCCCGGCGATGGAGGGGGACATGGGCCTCGATGAGGCAGGTGAACTGCCGCTGGCCGCCGAGCCCCGCTTCCCCGACTCCAACCGCCTGTTCACCGAGCGGCTGCGCAGCCAGGGCATCGCCATCGGCCAGCAGGCCATGGCCCGCGCCATGAGTGCCGGGGCCGGCGATGGCGCCAGCAACGGTGCCTGAGGCCGAACGGCCCGCGGAGGCCCCCTGGCTGACGCCGGCGTGCCAGGCCCGCGCCGCCCTGCTGCTCGCCTCCCATCAGCTGGCCTTCGGTCGTCCGCTGCTGGCGCTGGAGGCCGGCCCCACCCAGCTGGCGGCGGCCGGTGATGCACGCCATCAGGCGCAGGAGCTGTTCGCTGCCCCCCTGGTGGTGCTCGCCCACGACGATGGCCTGGCCGGTGGCACCACGGCGCCGGCCGATCCCCGCCTGATCTACGCCAATGCCGCCGCGTTGCGGCTGTGGCGCCGGCCCTGGGCGGCGATGGTGGGTCTGCCGTCGCGGCTCACTGCCGAACCGTCCGAGCGTGAGGGGCGGGAGCGGTTGCTGGCGCTGGCGCGGCACCGCCAGGCGATCAGCGGCTACCGCGGCGTGCGCATCGACAGCCGCGGCCGCCGCTTCGTGATCGATGGCGCCCGCCTCTGGACCCTGCGGGATGCCGATGGCCGCGACCACGGCCAGGCGGCGGCCTTCAGCCACTGGTGGTGGCTCTGAGCAGCCCTGTTGGTGCCTTGATCGGTTCTCACCACCGCGCGGTGGGGCCCACCGAATCAGGGGAGGAGCGCCGTACCAAAAGGGCCGGTTCTTTCGTCTCACCGTTTCATTCGAGTTGGCGAAAGTAGCTGCACGGGCGAAGCGATTCCCCGTTCTTCACCATCACAGGTGCCTGCGAATCGCAGAACCTGAATGCCATCACCTCAGCCAACCTGTGGAGGACATCCCCATGCTGACCCTGCGCCAATCCCCCTTTGATCTGTTCGAGCGGCTGGAGCAGCAAGTGCTTCAGGCTGAGCGCGTGCCTGCCGCCGAAGTGCACGAGAACGATCAGGCTTACACCATCGTTCTTGAGCTGCCCGGTGTCGACAAAGGCTCGATCGATGTCAAAGCCACCGACCGCACCCTGCTGGTCAGCGCCGAACGCCGCAGCGATCGCCACGCCCCCGCGCGGGCTCAGGCCGATGCCAACAGCCCTGCCTCGGACACGGCGGCCGCCCCTGCAGCAGCCACGCCCCCAGCCGCCAAGGCGTCCGCCCGCCTGGCTCCGCTGCACAGCGAGTTCCGCTACGGCACCTGGAGCCGCAGCTTCACCTTCCCCGGCGGCCTCCAACGGGAAGGCCTCGAAGCCCACTACCGCGATGGTCTGCTCACGATCACCGCGCCGAAGGCCCAGACGGTCACCACGGTGAACGTCAAGGTGGAAGGCTGATCCCGCCCCTGCTGATGCCGCATTGTGTCCCTGCGCCCCGGCCTTGGCCGGGGCTTTTTCATGGCGGCGCCGTGACCAATCGGGCCCTGAGCTGTTCACTCCGTGTCGTCGTGGGCGAAGCGGCTGTAGAGGAAATCGAGCGCCTGATTGCGCAGGTCGTAATAGAGAGGATCCTCCATGATTTCCTCACGGTTGCGGGGCCTTGGAAAGTTGATCTCCATGATTTCGCCAATCTTGGCGGCCGGGCCGTTGGTCATCATCACGAGGCGATCGGCGAGGAACAGGGCTTCGTCGATGTCGTGGGTGATCATCAGCACCGTGCACTTCTGGGTGTTCCAGATCGTGAGCAGCTCCTCCTGCAACTCCTCTTTGGTGATGGCATCGAGAGCCCCGAACGGTTCATCGAGAATCAGCACTTCCGGCCGGATCGACAGGGCGCGCGCGATCGCCACCCGCTGCTTCATGCCGCCCGAGAGCTGGGTGATCTTCTTCTCGGCCGCCTCGCTGAGACCCACCATGGCCAGGTGCTCGCGGGTGATCTCGCGCTTCTCGCGCTCCGGCAGTTCCGGCTTCACCGACTCCACCGCCAGGTAGACATTGTCATAGGCCGTCATCCAGGGCAGCAAGGCATAACCCTGGAACACCACCATCCGATCCGGGCCGGGTCTGGTGATCGTGTTGCCGTGCAGCACCACGCGGCCATCACTGGGGGTGGCGAAGCCCGACACCATGTTGAGCAGGGTGGACTTGCCGCAACCGGAGTGGCCGATCACGCACATGAACTCGCCCTGATTGATGCTCAGGTCGATGCCATCGAGCACCGGGTAGGGCCCCTTGGCGGTGGGGTACACCTTGCTGACATTCTCGAAGCGCAGGAAGGCTTCAGCTGGTGGGCTGGCAACCCCCGGCAGGGGCGGCTGGATCAGGGTGGACATGAGGAATCTCGCGAAGGACGGTGTGACGAGTGATCAACGGGAGCCAAGGGGAACTGGCTTTGAATGAGAACCGGCAGTGAATGGGAACCGCAGCCAATGACCTGCGGAAGGCCTTACCTCAGCTCTGGAGATGGCGCCACAGCTGAGCTGGAGCCCGACCTCAGCTGCGCCGCGGCGGCGCGAGAGGGATTTCGGCGATGCTGAAATCGCGCTTGATCGTCTGGGCGTTGAGGTAGCTGATCGGGTCGTCGGCGTTGAAGGGCTGGCCGTCGAACAGCGCGATGTCATGCCGCTGGTAGCTGATCGCTTCGAGGCCCAGTTCGCGGGCGGCGGTGCTGAACACCCCCACCTGGCACACCCGCTCGAGGATCTCCACCCAGTTGCGCGGCAGCGGGATGTCACCCCAGCGGGCCATCTGGGTCATCATCCAGAGGTGCTCGGTGCGGCTCGGCCGGTTCACCCCTGCGCCTGAGAACAGGTGGTGCGGGGTGGCCTCCTGGCATTCAGGCCCTGAACGATCGACCCCCTCGCTGGCTTCGCTGAAGCGGATCAGTTCCGGTTTGATGCCCAGGTAGCGGCGATCGCTCAGCAGCTCGCTGAGCTCGCCCCAGTGGGCCGGCTCGGCGCAGTACTGGCAGGCCTCCAGCAGCGCTTTGACCAGCGCGATGTGGGTGTTCGGGTAGGCCGTGGCCCAGTCTTCGCGCACTCCCAGCACCTTGCCGGGATGGCCGGGCCAGATCGCCAGATCGCCGGCCACCTGGAAGCCGTGGCCGCCCTGGATCGCCCGGTCGAGCCAGGGAGCCCCCACGCAGTAGCCATCGAGGCTGCCGTCCTTGAGGTCGGCAAGCATCTGGGCCGGCGGCAGGGCCTGCAGGTGCACGTCCCTGTCGGGGTCGATGCCGTTGGCCGCCAGCCAGTAGCGCAGCAGCAGGTTGTGCATCGAGGCTTGGTGCACGATCCCCAGGGTGTGGGGTTCGCGTTCGTGGCTCTTGAGGTAGGCGTGGTAGTCCTCCACCGTCTGCACCCCCTGCTCAGCCAGACGGCTGGCCAGGGTGATGCCGTTGCCGTTGCGGCTGAGCGTGAGGGAGGTCACGATCGGAAGCGGTGATCCGCCATGGCCGCCGGCTGTCATCCAGGTGGGCATGCCGGCGGGCATCAGCGAGGCATCGAGCGTGCCGTCCACCAGGCCGTCGACGATGCCGCGCCAGCTGGTTTCACGGATCAGGCTCACCTCGTCGAGGCCGTGCTTGGTGAACAGGCCATGGGCCTCGGCCACCGCCAGCGGCGCGCTGGCCGCCAGGGGCAGAAAGCCCAGATCCAGATTCACCTTCTCGAGGCCGTGGCGGGCCACCACCTGGTGGGGGCGGGCACGCCACTGCTTCACCCGCTTCTGGCGGTTGAGGAAGTAGATGATCTCGGAGCGCAGGCTGTAGTAGCTGGGATGGTGCACCACTTCCAGCCGTGACCGTGGCCGGGGAATGTCCACCTCGAGGATGCCGCCGATGTTCGAGCCAGGGCCGTTGGTGAGCATCACGATGCGGTCGGAGAGCAGCACCGCCTCGTCCACGTCGTGGGTGACCATCACGGCCGTGAGCTCGTGCTCGTTGCAGATCTGCATCAGCTTCTCCTGCAGATTGCCCCGCGTGAGCGCATCGAGGGCGCCGAAGGGTTCATCCAGCAGCAGCAGCTTGGGGCGGATCGCCAGGGCGCGGGCAATCGAAACCCGCTGGCGCATGCCGCCGGAGAGTTGCTGGGGCAACTTGTCGACCGCAGGGCCCAGCCCCACCATCTCGATATGCTCCTGCACCACGGCGTCGCGTTCCGCCCTGGGCAGATCGCCCATCACCTCGTCAACCGCCAGAGCGATGTTCTGGCGCACCGTGAGCCAGGGGAGCAGCGAATAGTTCTGGAACACCACCATCTTGTCGGGGCCGGGGCGCTTGACCGCCTCCCCCTCCAGCAGCACCACGCCTTCGCTGGGCAGATCCAGGCCGGCGATCATGTTGAGCAGGGTGGATTTGCCGCAGCCGGAGTGGCCGATCAGCGAGATGAATTCCCCCTTGCGGATCTCCAGGTCGATGCCCTGCAGAGCCAGGTAGGTGCCGCCGCCCTTGAGGGCGAAGCTCTTGTCGATGGTGCGCACATCCACCAGGGAGGGCGCCGCTTGGGTGGTCATGGTTGGGGTCTCCTGAGGAAGGGCCTGAAGGGGTGGAGCCGGAAAGGGCTGAAGGAACGTTGGAGTGAATGATTGAGCAGAAGGGTGAAGGAACGATCCGCGCTCATTGACCAGCCGAAATACGGGTCTGCAGCCAGGCCATCAGTCGATCGAGCACCAGGCCGATCGCACCGATCCAGATCACACCGAGCACGATCTCGCCCACATAGTTCTGCTGGTAGGCATCCCAGATGAAGAAGCCGATGCCCACGGTGCCAGGCATCACGATCTCGGCAGCGATGATTGCCAGCCAGGCCAGGCCAATCGAGATGCGCAGGCCGGTGAAGATGTAGGGGAGAGCCGAAGGAATCAGCACCTTGGTGAAGAAGCGCCGGCTCGACATCTGCAGCACCAGGGCGACGTTGCGGTAGTCCTGCGGGATCTGACGAACCCCTTCCGCCGTGTTGATCAGGATCGGCCACACCGCCGTGATGAAGATCACGAAGATGGCGGCCGGTTGGTTCTTCTGAAACAGCACCAGGGCGATCGGCACCCAGGCCAGCGGTGCCACCATGCGCAGGAACTGGAACAGGGGATCGAAGGCGCGGTTGATGCCGGGCTTCAGGCCGATCGTGATGCCCACGCCGATGCCGACCAAGGCCGCCAGGGTGTAGCCCTGAGCCACACGGCCGAGGCTGGCCATGGTCTGCCAGAACAGGCCTTTATCGAGGCCGCCGCGGTCGTAGAAGGGATAGAGGATCAGGTTGCGGGTGCGCTCCTCGGTGAACAGGCTGGTGGGAGCCGGCAAAGCGATCAGGCCGGTCATCGAGAGGATCTGCCACACCAGCAGGAAACTGCCGACGCCCAGAAAGGGGGGCAGCCAGTTGCCCGTGTTGCGTAGCAGCTTGCTGAAGGGACTGGCGCCAGTGCGCTGTCGATTGGGAGTGATCGAAACCATGAATCTTCTCGGGAAATGAGGGGGTGAAACTGCGTCGTGCAGAGGGAGAGGTCAAGGGCAGCAGGGAGAGCTGTGCGCCAGCTGACCCAGGCGTTGGCCTGGGTCGGTCAAGGGAATCGGCACGTGGCGGCTGACGCTTGACGCACCACGTCCTCTTTTGCTTCTTGCCCATGGGCTGACGGGCCCTGTGCTGAGGGGTGGAGGTCGAAGAGCTGATCCCTCCGGCCTCCACCCCTGGTGGATCGATAGCGAAGGGTTGCCTACTTCTTGATCTTCAGGCTGTCGAGATAGGCCTGAGGATTTTCCGGGTCATAGGTGATCCCGTCGAAGAAGGTTTCCTTGCCGCGGCTGGAGCTGGTGGGAATCTCAGCGGCGGGGAGCCCCAGCTCCGTGGCGGCCTGGCGCCACAGGTCTTCGCGAACAACCTTGTCGTTGATCGCCTTGGCTTGCTCCACCGTATCGACCACGCCTGGATAGAACTTCCAGCGCATGGACTCCAACAGGAACCAGAGCGTGAGGCTCTTGTAGGGATAAGAGATCACGCCCCGATCGCTGGCCCAGTAGAGCGGCCCCATGGCCGGATCGGTTTCGGGCTTCATCTCGGCGCCGATCTTGTACTGGCCCTTCAGTGCCGCCTCCAGGATCGGCGCCGGGATGTTGTACCACTTGCGCGAACTCAGGATCGTGGCCACCTCGCTGCGGTTCTCGGCCTTGTCCATCCACTGCTGGGCTTCGATCAGTCCCTTGAGCAGGGCAACGGTGGCCTTGGGATGTTTGTCCACCCAGTCGGCACGAACAGCCAGGTATTCCTCAGGGTGGGATTTCCACATCTGGGCAGTGGTGGCGGCCAGATAGCCCTTGCCATCGGTCACGATCCGCGAGGGCCAGGGATCACCGGTGGAGAAGGCCTCCATGGTGCCGTTGGTCATGCCCTGCAGGGTTTCCGTGGCTGGCACGGTGAGCAACTCCACCTCGGTATCAGGGTTGACGCCACCGGCGGCCAGCCAATAACGGATCCAGAGCTCCTGGTTGGCCTTCGGGAAGGTGTAGGAGGCGCGGAATTTCCGTCCTTCCTGTTTGGCGTAGTCCTTGAAGAAGGAACCCGATGACCTCAGGTCGTAGGTGAGCTTGGCCTCCTTGACGCTGTTGGAGGCGGCGATGCCGTTCCCCTGGCTCATCAGCATCGCCAGGACATACATCGGCACCTTGCGGCCGTTGGTGATGGCACCCTCGCTGATCATCTGGGGCATCGGCATCTGCCACTGACCGCCGTCGATGCCACCGCCAGCCGAGCCGAGCACCACGTTGTCGCGGGCGGAGGGCCAGCTGGCCTGCTTGGTGAGCTTCACATCGAGGCCATGCTTGGCGAAGAAGCCCTTCTCCACGGCCACCACCAGCGGCGCGGCTTCCAGGATCGGGATGAAGCCGAGGCTGATCGTGTTGGTCTCGAGGTTGGCGTCGGCGATGGCAGTTGCCGGCGTGCTGGCGGTGCCGCCTCCAGGTTCCGGTGGGTTGCCCAGGCAGCCGGCGAGCAGGGCGCTGCCCAGCACGGCACTGCCCATCAGGGCGAGAAAACGGCGTCGTCTCGTCATGGGAATTTTGGTAGGGAGAATGGTGTTGTCGGCTGGACGTCAGGTCCAGGATTGCCAGGCTTCAACAAAGCCGGGCTCAGTAAAGATGCAGGCCATGGGTTGAAGGATGTATGGCCGAATGGGCGGCCCTAGGGATGGAGCATGGGTCACCGTTGCGGCGGTCGAGAGAAGTTAATGCCTGACAGAAACGGCTGGGTGCTTTGGTGCTGAAGGATTGCCAATCGCACCGATCAGCCTGGCCTATGCATCGAAATCCGGCCGCTGGAGCAATGGTTGCCTGGCCAAGTCTGTGGCTGGGACTTCACTCAACGTTACCCTTCCCAGGAGACCCGCCCCTTCCAGGCTGCATCAACGCAATGGCGCGATTCCAGTGGCCCCTACGCCTGGTCCAACGCGTGCCATGACCCGATGCAAAGTCACTCCGCCCCGCACGATCGCGATGCCCATCGCGGTGTGCCGGCATCAACGCGCCTTCCCCTGCTCTTTCCCCACGACCTGCCCACAACTCCCACGCCATTCGCTCACTGCTCCTCCGGGAGTACAGGCACACGCGCAGACGCGTCTGCAGCTGCCGCTCTCAATACAGCGTCCGATGGGGATGTGGCAGCAGCAGGTCAACCTCTCCTTGCGTCCCGATCATTCCTGCGGTCTTGTAGTGGCTCAGGGCTTTGGTGATGCTCACACGCGTCGTGCCGCAGATCTCGGCCAGCACGCGATGCGTCAGGTTCATCTCCTGCAGCGACAGCAGGGTTCCCCGGCTGGTGACGATGCCGAAACGCTCGCCGATCCAGCGCAGCAGATGCAGAAGCCGGGCGTCGACCGGACGCAACCGACCGATTCTCAGCAGGGTGGTCATCTGGGCGATCTGGCTGTGGAGCGAGGCTGTCAATTCCTCCGGCGAAGGTGTCACCTCCACCAGCAGGGCTCTTGTCAGGCAGGCCCTTTCGGTGGGCTGCCACTCGGGCCTCGGGGGTGGCAAAAGGTCGCCAGGGCCCGCTAATCCGATGGTGACCAGCTCTCCATCCGGCGACCAGGTGTTGGTGCGAACGTACCCATCATTCACTCTCCAGCAGTGCACCGAAGGCACCAGGCTCCTGGATTCCAGAGTGAGCTTGAGCGTCCGTATGGGTGGCTGGATCGTCATGGTGGGTGGCCGGCAGAGGCAAGGAGAGAGTGAAACCATTCGTGCAAGCCAGCTGCATCAGCTCGCTGTGCAAGCCCGCCGCATAGGCCCGACGTGTCAGTCCGACGTGTCAGTCCGACTGGCAGGGATGACGCACAAGCGGCACATGTTCACCTGGTTGATGGCAGCCCAGCTGTGGCCGTGCGTTACCCACACGGTTCCCCCCGTGGAGGACTCCGCCATCTGCTTCTCAGGCTGGCTGACTGCCAGAGAAGCTGAAACGTCCGGCCCGGCTTGCTGCTCTGAGACGATCAGCTCAGGGCCTTGGTGCGTGGGCGTGGACCGCAGGATCAGGAGAGAGCAACCATCGAAACAGGTCCAATCGTCTCCGTAGCTGTAGCGGCAGGGGCGGTTGAATCGAGGCTGGCTGGAGCAGGGTCAGCGCCCCGGTGTGCGTGATGAAGGGTGAGGCGATCTGCTGGAGACCGGGAAAGACTAGGGATCGTGTTCAGGTTTGGGCGGTGCCGAACCACAGGATTCAAAATGCAGGCGATCAGGGCCGTTGATGAAAGCCGCACGGGCCATCCCTTCTCCTTCGTTTGGCGAGCCCCTGGCCGCTTTCGCTGCAGCGGCGTAGTTTGCCCGTGCTGTTGGTTGCAGGAGCGTGAGAGCGGTCACGGGCGCCACTTCAGCCATTGCCGCCTGGAGTGCGTGCGGGCGCCGCGTCAGCCTGGCCACCTGCCATGGCAAGGAACGGGTGATGGCCCGGCCGCTGCGCCGGGCCCTCGGCGTGGAGCTGGTGCTCGCCGCCGGCTTTGACACCGACAGCCTCGGCACCTTCTGCGGCGAACGGCCCCGCCCGGCGGATGCCGCCACCACCTGTCGCCTCAAGGCGGAGGCGGGCATGGCGGCCACCGGCCTCGACCTCGGCCTGGCCAGCGAAGGCAGCTTCGGGCCCCATCCAGCGCTGCCTTTCCTGCCCCTGGCCACCGAATGGATGACCTGGGTGGACCGTCGCCACGATCTGGTGATCACCGAGCGGCTGAGCGGCTGCCGCACGAACTTCGACCATCGCACCGCGGCCCCTGGCACGCCGCTTGAGGCCTGGCTGACCCGCATCGGCTTCCCGCGCCATGCCGTGATCGTGCGTCCCCATCAGCCCGGCGCTGAGCCGTTCCTGTGCAAGGGGGTGTGCGGCGCCGCGGAGCTGACGCAGGCTATCGACCAGGCCAGCGCTGTGTCTGGTGATGGCCTGGCGCTGGTGGAAACGGACATGCGGGCCCACTGCAACCCCACCCGCATGGCCTCGATCCGCGCCCTCACCTTCCGGCTGGCGCGGCGCATCGCCACCCCCTGCCCCGCCTGCGGGGCACCCGGCTGGGGGCCGGTGGAGTCCCTGCCGGGACTGCCCTGCGGCTGGTGCGGCAGTCCCACCTCGCTGCTGCGGGCGGAGCGTTTCGGCTGTGTTCGCTGCGGGGCCAGCGAGGAGCATCCGCGCAGGGATGGGCTATTGCAGGCCGATCCGCAGCACTGCCCTTACTGCAACCCCTGAGGGCGGGGCCCGCCCGGCGTTGATCGTCCTGGCCTGTGGCGGGCATTAGGAGCTCCAATCGAACACACGACCTGCTTCCCCGCCGCTGTTCTTAGGTTGAGCGCCACCGACCCGTTCTCTCCCGAGGCACCAGGCATGACACCCGTCGCCACGGCCGCTGCGCCCCCCGCCCCGCCCCGCCTTTCGTTGCAGTGCGAGCCGATCGGGCCCGACACCACCACGCTCCGCTCGCTCGACTGGGACCGCAGCCGCTTCGACATCGAGTTCGGCCTTCGCAACGGCACCACCTACAACGCCTTTCTGGTGCGGGGGGAACGCACCGCCCTGATCGACACCAGCCACGCCAAGTTCGAGGACACCTGGCTGCCGCTGCTGGAGCAGCAGATCGATCCAGCCGCGATCGATTTCCTGATCGTGTCCCACACCGAACCCGACCACTCCGGCCTGATCGGCGCCCTGCTCGACCGCAACCCGGAGATCGAGATCGTGGCCTCCAAGGTGGCGATCGCCTACCTGGCCGACCAGGTGCACCGCCCCTTCCGCAGCCGTGCGGTGAAAAGTGGGGAGGAGCTCGATCTGGGCACGAACCCCGAGAGCGGTGTGGCGCACCGCTTCGAATTCCTCAGTGCCCCCAACCTGCACTGGCCCGACACGATCTTTTCGTTCGATCACGGCACCCGCATCCTCTACACCTGCGATGCCTTCGGCCTCCATTACTGCGGCAACGACGTCTTCGATAGCGATCCCGGCGCCATCGCTCCCGACTTCCGCTTCTATTACGACTGCCTGATGGGCCCCAACGCCCGCAGCGTGCTGCAGGCGCTCAAGCGCATGGACGCTCTGCCCGAGATCGCCATGATTGCCACCGGCCACGGGCCACTGCTGCGTGAGCACCTGCGCCTCTGGATCGGCGACTACCGCGACTGGAGCAGCCAGCGCAGCGCCGGCGAAACCTATGCGGCGGTCTGTTATGTGAGCCAGTACGGCTTCTGTGACCGGCTCAGCCAGGCGATCGCCCGCGGCATCGGCAAGGCGGAGGCCCAGGTGCAGCTGGTGGATCTGCGCGCCTCCGATCCTCAGGAATTGGCCGCCCTGGTGGGGGAGGCCAGTGCTGTGGTGGTGCCCACCTGGCCCGCCAACCCCGATGGGGACCTGCAGCAATCGATCGGCACGCTGCTGGCGGCGCTCAAGCCCAAGCAGTGGGTGGCCTGCTACGACGCCTTCGGCGGCAACGATCAACCGATCGACAGCGTGGCCAGCCAGCTGCGTGGCCTTGGTCAGAAGGAGGCCTTTGCGCCGCTGCGCATCCGCCAGGCCCCCGATGGCAACGATTACCAGCGGTGCGAAGAGGCCGGCACCGACCTGGGCCAGCTGCTCACCAAGGCGAAAACGATCGCTGCCATGAAGGCGATCGACGCCGATGTGGACAAGGCGCTGGGGCGGCTCAGCGGTGGGCTTTACATCGTGACCGCCCGCCAGGAGGAACGCAGCAGCGCCATGGTGGCCAGCTGGGTGAGCCAGGCCAGCTTCGATCCACCGGGCCTCTCGATCGCCGTGGCCAAAGATCGCGCCATCGAGGCGCTGATGCAGGTGGACGACCGCTTCGTGCTCAACATCCTGCGCGAAGACAACTACCAGTCCCTGCTGCGCCATTTCCTCAAGCGCTTCCCCCCCGGCGCCGACCGCTTCGCCGGGGTGCCCACCCTTGAGGGCGCTGCCGCCGGTGGTCCGGTGCTGAGCGATGCCCTCGCCTTCCTGGGCTGCCGGGTGGTGCAGCGTATGGAAACCCCCGACCACTGGATCATCTACGCCGCAGTGGAGGAGGGCACGGTGTCCGACACCGAAGCCGCCACGGCCGTGCATCACCGCAAGGTGGGGAACCATTACTGATGGCTGATCTCGTTCTTGATCCCACCATTCCGGCCGCGGAGGTGATCGACCGCAGCGTCATCGCCATTCCGCTGGAAGACGGCCTGACCTGCCTGCGCTGCCTCAGCCCCAAGCGGCTGCGTTTCGAGGTGGAGTACGGCCTGGAGCGCGGCACCAGCGCCAATGCCTTCCTGTTCGCCGGTGGTGTCAACAATGCCCAGCGGGAGATCCCGCCGGTGCTTGTGCATCCCCCGGGCGCTTCCTTCACGGCGCCGTTCCTGGCCCAGCTGGCCGCCATGGTGCCGGCGGAAGCGCCGCTCAAGGTGGTGGTCGGTCACGTCAACCCCAACCGGGTGGCGCTGCTGCGCGAGCTGGCTGCCGCCTGGCCCGCCCTGATGCTGGTGGCCTCCAACACCGGCGCCCGGCTGGTGGAGGAGCTGTGGCAGCAACGCCGGCCCCCGGCTCCGGGCAGCGAGGCGGAGGAGCCGCCACTGCCTGCCCTGCCGCCGATCGATGTGGTGAAGCAGGAGGTCAGCCGCGAGCTGGCCAACAGCTTCCGCCTCACCCTGCTGCCCGCCCCCACGCCCCGCTGGCCCGGCGCCCTGATCGCCTTCGAGGAGCGCACCGGCCTGCTGATGAGCGGCAAGTTCTTCGCCGCCCACCTCTGCAGCGAGGCCTATGCCGAGGCCAACCGCGACAGCACCGAGGAAGACCGGCGTCACTTCTACGACTGCCTGATGGCGCCGATGGCCCGCCAGGTGGAAACGGTGGTCGACCGACTCGATGAGCTGGAGATCCGCACCATCGCGCCCGGCCATGGCCCGGCGATCACCGAGAGCTGGCGCAGCCTGCTGGCCGATTACCGGCGCTGGGGCGAGAACCTCGAGAAAACCCGCCTGTCGGTGGCGCTGCTCTACGCCAGTGCCTACGGCAACACCGCCGCCCTCGCCGATGCCATCGCCCAGGGCGTGGCGCGCACGGGCGTGCGGGTGGAGAGCATCAACTGCGAGTTCGCTCCCCCCGACCAGCTGCTCGAAGCGATCCGCAGCTGCGATGCGGTGCTGATCGGCTCCCCCACCCTGGGCGGCCACGCCCCCACGCCGATCGTTTCGGCGCTCGGCACCCTGCTGGCCGAAGGCGACCGCGCCCGGCCTGTGGGGGTGTTCGGCAGCTTCGGCTGGAGCGGAGAAGCCATCGATCTTCTGGAAACCAAGCTGCGGGATGGCGGCTTCCGCTTCGCCTTCGAGCCGATCCGGGTGAAGTTCAGCCCCGATCCGCCCACGCTCAAGCGCATGGAGGAAACGGGCACGGCCCTGGGGCGGCAGCTGCTCAACCAGCAGAAGCGTCAACGGCGCGTGGTGGCCGGTGGCCTCAGCGAAAGCCGCAGCAACCCGGCGGTGCTGGCCCTCGGGCGCGTGGTGGGCTCGCTCTGCGTGCTCACCTGCGTGAAGGGAGAAGGGGCGGCCGCCCTGAGCGGCGGCATGGTGGCCAGCTGGGTGAGCCAGGCCAGCTTCACCCCGCCCGGCTTCACGGTGGCGGTGGCCCGGGATCGCGCCGTGGAGAGCCTGCTGCACGTGGGCGACCGCTTCGTGCTCAACGTGCTGGCCGAGGGACGCGAGAGCGGCCCGATGAAGCGCTTCCTGCAGCCCTACCCCCCCGGCGCCGACCGGCTGGCGGGCCTGGAGCTGGAGCAGAGCCCGGCGGGCCAGCCGGTGCTGCCCGAAGCACTGGCCTGGCTGGAGGCCAGCGTGAGCCAGCGGATGGAATGCGGCGACCACTGGCTGGTGTATGCCCAGGTGAGCCATGGCGGCCTGCTGGACGGCACCGGCGTCACCGCTGTGCACCAGCGCCGCAGCGGTGCCAGCTACTGAGCCACTGACTGAGGCAGTGGCACGTTCGGCAGGGGCGAACGGGCTTCGCGGAAACAGGGTGCCTCGAACAGCCGGCGCTGGCTCAGGCTTTGCACCCGAGGGGGAACGCCCGGCTGGGTGTAACGCAGCACGAAGATCTGGTCGAACTCCATCGCACCGATGGCGGGCATCGTCGCCCAGCCCAGCCCCCGGGCCAGTTCCGGCATGTGGCGGTGCTCCCAGAACAGCACCACGTTGCCGCCCTTGTAGGCCGGCTGGCTGAGGATCTCCTGCCCATCCATGAAGGAATCCTCCAGTGACGACTGGGCAATCGAAATGTTGATGCCGGTGGCCACCCCCAGCGGCACGGCGCTCTGGTAGCTGCGGGCGTTCTTGCTGGATTCGGGGTTGAGGAAGAAGGTGCGGATGTGGGTCGGAGCCCCGAAGCAGGCGGGAAGGAGCCGGCCCAGGTTGATCGAGCGCAGGAAGCCGCGGGCCGAGAGGTTGTAGTTGCCATCGCCGGAGGCCACCTTGTCGCCGTGGCGCAGCAGGATCACCTGCCGGGGCAGCGCCCCCACAGGCGCGGCACCAAGGACGACGGCGGCCACAGCAACAGCGGCGGCCGCAGTGGCGCGGAGCCGCGGTCCGATGGTGGCCGCAGCACGGCGGCGGTGTGAACCCGGGAAGGCCATGGGCGGTGGGCTGTGAGCTGTGGGCGGTGGGTCCGGCCGGAACAGACGCCTGCGGGCGCAGGGTCCCATGGTGGCAGTGCAGCAGGCTCGACCCGCGAGGGTGGCCGTTCCACCACAGCCTCCGAAGCGGCCTCATCCCAGCCTCCCCACAGGCCCGGGGCACCGCGCTGCGCCACCGTCGCCTTGCAACGGCCCACCTCCCATCCCACCGCACGCCGTCTCCATGGACATCGCCAAACCCGGCACCCTCGCCAACCTCGAAGCGGCCTTCGGCGGCGAGAGCATGGCCAACCGCAAGTACCTTTTCTTCGCTGATGTGGCCAAGCAGCTCGGCAACAGCGAGCTGGCCCGCCTCTTCCGCGACACCGCCGCCCAGGAAACCGAGCACGCCTTCGCGCACTTCCGCCTGCTCCACCCCGAGCTGGTGGTGGCCGATCCCGCCGCGCTCTCAGAAGAAGCCAGACAACAGGTGCTGAGCCGCTGCCTGGAGCTGGCGATCGAGGGTGAAACCTACGAGTACACCACCATGTATCCGGAGTTCGCCGCCCAGGCCCGCGCCGATCGCGATGACGGTGCCGTGGCCGAATTCACCGAGCAGATCGCCGAATCCGAGCAGCATGCCGGCCTCTTCCGTCAGGCGGCCAGCAACTTCGGCCGGCTCACCCCGATCGAGCACCACCACGCCGACCGCTACAGCGTGGCCCTCGAAGCCCTTCAGGGCCAGGGCGCGGCCGGAGAAAGCGAGCCCGTGGCCGGCCTGTGGATCTGCAAGGTGTGTTCGGTGATCTACGACCCGGCCCTGGGCGATCCGGACTCAGGCATCGTCGCCGGCACGCCGTTCGAGGCCATCCCCGACAGCTGGGTCTGCCCGCTCTGCGGCACCCGCAAGGCCAATTTCATCCCCTACCGGGAGCCGGTGCTGCTGCCGGCCTGAGCCGCCGCAACCGCTGGAGCGCGCCGCCGCGTCCATCACGACTCCGGTGGCGCCGCCCCCCAGGCGTGCAGGCTCTCCAGCACGGGAATCAGCGACCGGCCGCGCGGGGTGAGGCGGTATTCCACCCGCGGCGGCACCTCGGCAAACACCTCGCGCTCCACCACCCCTGCGGTCTCCAGCTCCCGCAGCTGGCTGGTGAGCACCTTGTGGCTCACGCCCACCAGGGCCCGCTGCAAGCCGGAAAACCGCTGCGTGCCCTCTGCCAGCTCCCGCAGCACGGGCACCTTCCAGCGCCCCCGCATGACGCTCAGCGCCAGCTCGGCAGGGCATTGGGTGTGGTCGTGGGCGTCCAGGAATCCATCCGCTTGCTCCATGCGCTTGCACCATCCACTGGCACCAGGGTTACTCACAGGTGAGTGACGCACATGGCGGTGCGTTCTTGTCAGGCAGGCCCCAAGCGATCCACTCTGATCCAAGGGGGAGAGCTGCCGCCCGCTTGATGGGCTGATCCCCATCGCTTCCGCCTGGCCGACCGGTGACGTTGCACACCTGCCAAGCCAGTGGAGCGGGGCCATCCTGTGGCGGCAGCCCGTCCCGGTCATCCGTCGTTTCCGCCATGACCATCGACCTGTTCACGCCCCTGGCCGTAGGGCCCCTGGAGCTGCCCAACCGGGTGCTGATGGCCCCGCTCACCCGATCCCGCGCTGAAGAGGGTCACATCCCCGGCCCGCTGATGGCGGAGTACTACGGCCAGCGGGCCTCCGCCGGGTTGATCATTGCCGAGGCCACCATGGCGATGGAGGGCCACTCCGCCTTCATCCGCGAACCCGGCATCCATTCGGCGGCCCAGGTGGAGGGCTGGACACGCACCACCGAGGCGGTGCACGCCCGCGGCGGCCGGATCGTGCTGCAGATCTGGCACGGCGGCCGGGCCTGCCATCCCCTGCTCAACAACGGCCTTCAGCCGGTGGCCCCCAGCGCCATCGCCATCAGCGGCGACCAGATCCACACCCCCCAGGGCAAGGTGGATTACGTGGTGCCGCGCGCCCTGGCCGACGACGAGCTGCCGGCGATCGTGGCGGGCTTCCGGCTGGCGGCCCGCCACGCCATCGCTGCCGGTTTCGATGGCGTGGAGGTGCACGGCGCCAATGGCTATCTCCTCGATGAATTCCTGCGCGATGGCAGCAACCAGCGCGGCGGCCCCTATGGCGGCCCGATCGAGAACCGGGCGCGGCTGCTGCTGGAGGTGATCGAGGCGGTACGCGCCGAAACGGAGCTGGTGGGTCTGCGCCTCTCGCCGCTCAACAGCTACAACGCCATGCGCGACAGCGATCCCGTGGCGCTCGCCAGCTGGCTGGCCGATCACCTCAACGGCACCGGCCTCGCCTACCTGCACCTGATGCGCGGCGACTTCCTCCAGCAGCAGCTGGGCGATGTGCTCACGCCGGTGCGCGAGCGCTTCCAGGGGGTGCTGATTGCCAACATGGGCTACACCGCCGCCGAAGCCAACGCCGCCATCGCCGCCGGCGCCATCGATGCGGTGGCCTTCGGCACGGCCTTCCTGGCCAACCCGGATCTGCCGGAGCGGCTGCGCAGCGGCGCACCGCTCAACACGCCGGACCCTGCCACCTTCTACAGCCCCGGCCCCGCCGGCTACACCGACTACCCCTTCCTGAGCGCCGCTGCCTGATCAACGCTGGCGCAGGCCCCCAGCCTGTGCTGCTCGAGACCCAGTGCCACCCGTTGCCTGCGCCAGGCCCGACCCATCCCCTGCTCACCCACCATCCACTCCCGGGAGCCTCGCCATGACCACCACCAACGCCCAGCGTTCTGCCGCTATCCCGGTGTTCCGCCCCGGCACGGAGCGCTTCCACAGCCAGCTCGACTGGCTGGACAGCTGGCACAGCTTTTCCTTCTCCAGCCACTTCGATCCGGCCTGGATGGGATTCGGTCCGCTGCGGGTGATCAACGACGACACGATCGCCGCCGGCCGCGGCTTCGGCATGCATCCCCACAACGACATGGAGATCGTCACGGTGATGGTGGAAGGGGAACTCACCCACCGCGATTCGATGGGCAACGGTGAGGTGTTGCGCGCTGGTGAAGTGCAGCGCATGAGCGCCGGCACCGGTGTGGTGCACAGCGAAATCAACAAAGGGGCGACCCCCTGCCGGTTGCTGCAGATCTGGATCGAACCTTCCAGCACCGGCATCCTGCCCGCCTATGAGCAGAAGCCCTTCGCCGTCGGGGAGGGCTGGACCCTGCTGCTGGACCCCGAGCGGCGGGACGGCGCCATGGCGGTGCACCGACCGGTGCGGCTCTGGCGCGCCCGGCCGGCGGCCGGCACCCGCCTGGAGCTGCCGGCGGCGGCCGGCCACCGGCTCTGGATGCAGCTGATCGACGGCAGCCTCACGCTGGAAGGCGGCCGCCGGCTGGAGCGCGGCGATGGCCTGGGCTTCGAGGTCCCAGGCTCAGCCAGTGGCACTGGCACTCCGCCGGCCAGCACCCCCACCAGCGCCCTCCCCGCCGCCGCCCATGCGGTGCCGCGAGAGCTGGTGACCGGTGAAGCCGGCGCCGACCTGCTGCTGTTTGAGTTGGCCTGAGTTGGGGCGGGTTGGTGCTGGCTGGTCTGGATCCAGGTCGACCTGGGTGTGTCCTAGGCGTCGTTAATTCCTTGCCGAAAGGAAGCGAAAGATGCTGCCGAATGCGAATGGGTTCGCTCAAATGGGGGTGTTCCCGTTACCGCGTTCGGTGATGGCCACAGCCCGCTCTCGCTCTGACGCCAGCCTGCCCACCATTCTTCCGTCTGCCGATGGCAACGGCCGGAGTTGGGTGGTGCGCTACCGCGGTTTCGTGCTCATGCCTCAGCCTGATCTCACCTGGCTGGTTCGCCCAGAGCGCAGCCCCATGGATGTGCTGCCCTTCCGGGCTCCCGCCAGTTCACTGGCGGATGTGAAGGCCTTGGTGGATTGGCGCCTCGGCAAGGCCGCCTGAGACCTTGGCTCAGGCCGCCTGCGGCGGTGTGGGCCCCCCGGCCTGGAAGGGAAGCACCAGGGTGACCCAGGTGTCCGGACGTGCCGGACGGTGCCGGCGGGGTTGACGCACGCCGAAGGGAACACGCACCACGTTGGTGCCCTCCACACGGATTGTTTCGCCGCGGGCGGAGGAATGGGCCAGGGATCCGGGAATCGGCGGCAGTTCGGGGGCGCGCGTCAACGGAGCGGGTTTCTCAGCACGGATCGACAGCTCAGAGAGCGTCGGAGGATTGAAGGGAGGGCCGTCGTTGCCGTTCATTGGGTGGGTCGAGACGTTTGCCGTGGCCTTGGGGGCTGCTGATCCTGTGACTTGTCGCCCGAGCTTGCCTCGTGGGGTGGGATCCAGCAACCGGGAATTCATTAAACAATCAGTTGATTGTAGCAGTGGCACACATGCCCGTCTGAAACTCCAGTCACTGCCTGATCAGCTCCCTATCGTGATGGCGTTGATCGTGGGCGGCGTCTGAACGGCTAGGCGTGCCGGCTCAGCGCCGATAGAGAGGCGAGGCCCCAGGCCTGCTTGGAGCCGCCCGGCCTGATCGGCACGGCATGGCGGGCGCTCAGATCGCCAGCGCCACCCGCTGCGGCGTGACGGCCACGCTGCTGCTGGCCAGCTCCTCCACCGAGGGGCAGGTGCACACCAGGTTGCGATCGCCATAGGCGTTGTCGATGCGGGCCACCGCCGGCCAGAACTTGTTCTGCCGCTGGCTGTCGCCAGCCGGGAAGGCCGCCTCGCTGCGGCTGTAAGGGCGATCCCAGAGGTCGGCGGTGACGGCCGCCAGGGTGTGCGGCGCCCGCTTCAAGGGGTTGTTCTGCGCATCGGCCTGCCCCGCCTCGATCGCAGCCGCCTCGGCGCGGATTGCCACCATGGCGTCGCAGAAGCGGTCGATCTCCGCCAGGGATTCGCTTTCGGTGGGCTCCACCATCACCGTGCCCGCTACCGGCCAGCTCACCGTGGGGGCATGGAAGCCGTAATCCATCAGCCGCTTGGCCAGGTCGTCGACCTCGAGGCCGGCGCTGCGTTTCAGCGGCCGCAGATCCAGGATGCATTCGTGGGCCACACGGCCGCCGCTGCCGCGGAACAGCACCGGGTAGTGGGGCTGGAGCCGCTCGGCGATCACGTTGGCGGAGAGCAGCGCCACCGCGCTGGCCTGCCGCAGGCCGGCGCCACCCATCATGCGGATGTACATCCAGCTGATCGGCAGGATGCCGGCGCTGCCCCAGGGGGCGGCTGACACTGGCCCGATCGCCGCCTGGCCGCCCACGGCCCCCAGCGGGTGGCCCGGCAGGAACGGCACCAGATGGCTGGCGACGGCAATCGGCCCGACCCCCGGCCCGCCACCGCCGTGGGGGATGCAGAAGGTTTTGTGCAGGTTCAGGTGGCACACGTCGGCGCCGTAGTGGCCGGGTTTGGCCAGGCCCACCTGGGCGTTGAGGTTGGCGCCATCGAGGTACACCTGGCCGCCGTGGCGGTGGATCACCTCGCAGAGCCGGCGGATGCCGGTTTCGAACACTCCGTGGGTGGAGGGATAGGTGACCATCACGGCCGCGAGAGCATCGGCGTGCTGGGCGGCTTTCGCCTCCAGGTCATCGAGATCGATGTTGCCGTTGGCATCGCAGGCCACCGGCACCACCTGCAACCCGGCCATCACGGCGCTGGCCGGGTTGGTGCCGTGGGCACTGGTGGGAATCAGGCAGACGTTGCGGTGCGCCTCGCCGCGGCTGTGGTGCCAGGCCCGGATCACCAGCAGCCCCGCATACTCCCCCTGGGAGCCGGCGTTGGGTTGCAGCGACACCCCGGCAAAGCCGGTGATCACCGCCAGCCAGGCCTCCAGATCGGCCACCAGCCGCTGGTAGCCGGCCTGCTGGGCGGCGGGGGCGAAGGGATGCAGTTCGGCGAAGGCGGGCCAGCTCACCGGCGCCAGTTCGGCGGCGGCATTGAGCTTCATCGTGCAGCTGCCGAGCGGGATCATGCCGTGCACCAGCGAGAGATCTTTCGCCACCAGGCGTTGGATGTAGCGGAGCAGTTCCGACTCGCTGTGGTGCCGCTGGAACACCTCCTGCTGCAGCCAGGGCTCATGGCGCAGGGGCAGCCCCGCCAGCAGGGTGGCGTCGTCGGGCAGGGCGGCGAGCAGGGCGGCGGCGGTGGGCAGGGGGCCAGCGTTGTGCTCCGCCCTGTCAGGGCCTTCTGGGCGGCCTGTGCCATCCGGGCCGACAGCGGCGGCGAAGAGGGCGAGCAGGCGGTCGAGCTCGACGCTGTCGGTGCGCTCATCCAGGCTGATCGCCACACCGGTGAGCGCCCCGCCCGGTGCGGTGAGCGGCCGCAGGTTGAAGCCGGCGGCTTCCGCCCGCTCCAGCAGCTCGCCGGCCCCGGGCAGGGTGAGGCTGAGCGTGTCGAAGGCGGCGCCGGGCTGCACCGCCAGCCCGAGGCCAGCGAGGCCCGCAGCCAGTGCGGCCCGCTGACGCAGCACCCGCCGGGCCATCGCCGTGAGCCCGCCGGGACCGTGATGCACCGCATAGAAGCTGGCCATCACCGCCAGCAACACCTGGGCGGTGCAGATGTTGCTGGTGGCCTTGTCGCGGCGGATGTGCTGCTCGCGGGTCTGCAGGGCCAGGCGCAGGGCTGGGCGGCCTTCCGCATCCAGCGAGCGACCCACCAGCCGGCCGGGAATCTGGCGCTTGTGCGCGTCGGTGGTGGCGAAGAAGGCGGCATGGGGCCCGCCGCCGCCGAGCGGCACGCCGAAGCGCTGGGTGCTGCCCACGGCGATGTCGGCGCCGAGGGCACCCACCGGCTCCAGCAGCACCTGGGCCAGCGGATCCACCGCCGCCGTCACCATCGCCCCGACCGCATGGGCGGCGGCGATCGCCGCGCGCGGATCCCAGAGGCGGCCGCTGGCGCCGGGCAGTTGCAGCAGCAGCCCGAACGCCGTGGGGTCGAGGGGAGAGGCCGCATTGCCAGCGGCGAGCGTGGCGGGATCCACCAGCTCCACCACGAGGCCGAGCGGTTCGGCCCGGGTCTGCAGCACGGCCAGGGTCTGGGGGAACACGTCCTGATCCACCAGGAAGCGGCGGGCTTCAGGCCGCCGACAGGCGCCGAAGCTGAGCGCCATCGCCTCGGCCGCGGCGGTGCCTTCATCCAGCAGCGAGGCGTTGGCGATCGGCAGGCCGGTGAGTTCGCTGATCAGGGTCTGGAAGTTGAGCAGCGCCTCCAGGCGGCCCTGGGCGATCTCAGCCTGGTAAGGGGTGTAGGCCGTGTACCAGCAGGGGTTTTCCAGCACGTGGCGCTGGATCAGTGCCGGCGTCACGGTGCCGTAGTAGCCGAGGCCGATCAGGCTGCGGCGCACCTGGTTGGTGGCAGCGATGGCGCGCAGCTCGCCCAGCGCCTGGGCTTCGTCCACCCCCAGCGGCAGGTCGGCCGCCGCGGCGCTCGCGTCGATCAGGATGTCGGCCGGCACCACCTCGGCCACGAACGTATCCAGATCACTGGCGCCCAGCCGGTCGAGCATCGCCTGCAGCTCCTGCGGCGATGGCCCGAGATGCCGCTCCAGGAAAGGAGAGGAGCTGTCGGGGTCAGCGAAGGGTGCGGTCACGGCGCGACGCCCGGCAATAGGGGCGGATCTTAGGGAAATCTGTCGAGACGACGCTCCAACACGCCGCCCAGCCCTTTCGCGAGGCCCGTGGGCTGCAGCTCCGCTCCGGGGCCGACGGACCCGCTTCGCTGGTGTCGCTCAGCTGCCTTCCACCTTCAGGCGGTAAGTGGCGGCATCCATGAGATCAGCGAATTCGGCGGCGTCGCTGGGGCGCACCAGCAGCAGCCAGCCTTCGCCGTGGGGATCGTTCTGCAGTTCCTCCGGGCTGGTCAGCACCGCTTCGTTGCGCAGCTCCACCGTGCCGCTGATCGGCGCGTACATCTCCTCCACCGCCTTCACCGATTCCACCGAGCCGAAACTGGAGCCTCGCTCCAGCTGGCTGCCCACCTCCGGCAGCTCCACGAACACGATGTCGCCCAGCTGATCGACGGCGAAGGCGCTCACGCCGATGCGCATCAGCTCCCCATCCGGCCGGGCGTATTCATGGCTGTCCGCATAGCGGCAGTCGTCGGGGAACTGGAGCGCCATCGAAGGCGGAAGCAAAGACGAGGCCAGTCTGACCGGCCTTGGCGCTGCGGGCTCAGCTCAGCCGCTGCGGATTCAGGGCCGTGAGCGCCCGCTCCAGGGCCAGCTCCACGTGGGCGCGGTGAGTGCCTCCCTGGGCGAACAGCACGTAGGGCTCGCGCAGGGGGGCGTCGGCGGAGAACTCACTGGTGCTGCCGTCGATGAAGCTGCCGCCGGCCATCACCAGCTCACTGGCGTATCCCGGCATGGGCGCCGGCACCGGGTCGAGGTAAGCGCCCACCGGCGAACAGGCCTGAAAGGCGCGGCACACCTGGATCAACGGCTCCGGCGCCCCGAAGCGCACTGCCTGGATCACGTCACTGCGGGGGCCCCCCACCAGCGGCTGCACGGCATAGCCGAGTGCGCTGAACACGGAGGCCACCAGTTCGGCGCCGATCAGGGCCTCTGCCACCATCTGAGGCGCCAGGAACAACCCCTGGAACAGCAGCCGATAGAGATCGAAGCCGGTGCCCCCCTCGCTGCCGATGCCCGGCGCCGTGAGGCGGCAGCAGGCCCGCTCCACCCATTCGGCGCCGCCGGCCACGTAGCCGCCGGTGGGGGCAATCGTGCCGCCGGCGTTCTTGATCAGCGAGCCGGCGATCAGGTCGGCGCCCACGGCCGGGGGCTCCAGCCCTTCCACGAATTCGCCATAGCAGTTGTCGACGAAGCAGAGGCAACCGGGCTGCAGCTGCTTCACGCGCTCCACCAGGCGGCCGATCGTGGCCACCTGCAGCGAGGGCCGCCAGCTGTAGCCGCAACTGCGCTGGATCAGCACCAGCCGGGTGGGGGGTGTGAGGGCGGCGGCGAGGCCGTCCTCCTCCACCGTGCCATCGGCCCGCAGGGCGAGCTCGTCGTAGTGGATGCCGAACTCGGCCAGCGACCCCTGGCCGCTGCCGCGCAGGCCGATCACCTCTTCCAATGTGTCGTAGGGGCGGCCGGTGATCGAGAGCAGGCGGTCGCCCGGCCGCAGCACGCCGAACAGGGCTGCGGCGATGGCGTGGGTGCCGCTGACGAACTGCAGCCGCACCGCCGCCGCCTCCGCCCCCAGCACCCGGGCGAACACCCGGTCCAGCACCTCCCGGCCCAGGTCGCCGTGGCCGTAGCCGCTCACTGAGGCGAAGTGATGGGGGCCGAGACGTTCGGCGGCGAAGGCGGCCAGCACCCTCTCCAGTCCGGGCTTCACCGCGGCGGTGTGCCGGGCCGCCAGCGGCGCGATCCGCGCAGCGGCTGCTGCCACCTGCTCGCAGGCCCAGGCCGAGGCGGTTCCTTTCTCGTCCTGCCCGTCCATCCCCGCCACCCAAGCCGGTGGCCATGCTGCCTGCCGGCCTCACCCTCGCCGCTAGATTTCCTGCTGATGTGTTGGCTACAAACGGCCTTCATCACCAGGTTCTGGTGAGCCACTCTCTCCTTCGGGAGCTTCCAGCAGCGGGTTCTGCCCGCTGAGGGCGAACGGGTGAACTCCAGCCTGCGTCACTTTCGCGAGAGTTCATTTGGTCGCCGCTTCAGATGCCCCTTCGACCGCTACCCCGGCGGATCCGCGGGCCCCGTTCAAGCCCCTGCGCAGCCATGGGGGCCACGCTTCCGATCGCCAGGAAGCCCTCATCCGCGCCGGTGTGACGGCCCGACGCCCGCCTCTGCCAAAGGGCCAGCGGACGTACAAGTTCGGCACCACGGCGTTCATGCTCGCCATCCACGTCGGGGCGGTGTTCGCCCTGCTGCCCCGCTTCTGGAGCTGGCAGAGCGTGGTGGCGCTGGCGGTTCTCTACTGGGTCACGGTGCTGGGGGTCACGCTCGGCCTGCACCGCCTGCTGGCCCACCGCAGCTTCGTCGCCCCCCGCTGGGTGGAGCGCACCCTGGTGCTGATGGGCACTCTGGCCTGCCAGAGCGGCCCGATCGAATGGGTGGGGCTGCACCGCCACCACCACAAGTTCTCTGACCAGGCCAACGACCACCACGACGCCGGCCGCGGCCTCTGGTGGAGTCACAGTGACTGGATGCTGCATGAGATCCCTGCCGTGCAGCACGTGGAGAGGTTCACGGGCGACCTGCAGCGCGACCCCTTCTACCGCTGGCTGGATCGCTGGTTCCTGCTGCTGCAGATCCCCCTGGGCGCGGCCCTGTGGTGGTACGGCGAGCGGGCCAATGTGCACGGCGGCGGCCTGGGCATGGTGCTCTGGGCCATCCCCCTGCGGCTGGTGATCGTGTATCACGTCACCTGGCTGGTGAACAGCGCCACCCACGCCTTCGGCTACCGCAACTTCGACAGCCCTGATCTGTCGCGCAACTGCTGGTGGGTGGCGATCCTCTCCTTCGGCGAGGGCTGGCACAACAACCACCATGCCCACCCGGCCAGCGCCCGCCACGGCCTGCGCTGGTTCGAGTTCGACATCACCTGGCAGCACATCAAGCTGCTGCGTTCCCTGGGCCTGGCCAAGCGAATCCGTGAGGCCCGCTACGTGCCCGGTGCGGCCTACGCCCCCAACTCCTGACGGATGGCGGCCCCCAGTTCGCTGCTGGTCGCACCGGCCACAGTGCTGTCAGCCAGCTGAGCAGCCTTGCGTCGCAGCACGGTCAGGAACTGAGCCGTGCTCAGTTCCTGGTCGCCGGCAGCACCCAGGCCCGCCAGGGTGCTTTTCAGGTCCAGCAGCTCGCTTTCCAGCTCTGCGGCTTCAAAATCCCGCTGACCGGCCATCACCGCCGCGAAGCGCTCGCGCCGCTGCGCCTTCTCCGGCGGGTATGCCTCCAGGACGGCCTCGCGGCACAGGCGCCAGGGCCTGCCGGCGGTGAGCAGCTCCGCCAAGGCGAAGCTGAGGGCCGGGGCTTCGGCCGAGGCGATGCGCAGGTCGAAAGCGGCCGGCGGCTGACGCTGGCCCACGAAAATCTCCAGAAATCCCCCGGGCCCGAGGGGCCGTCCGTCGTCGTCGTTGAGCAGCGGCACACTGCCGGTCCCCAGCGCTTCGAGCAGTTCCGGGTGGCCGGTCAGGGCGCTGCGGCTGTCGGCGCTGCCGGACGCGGCGATCCATTGGTTGATGCGCCCCAAGGCGAGAAACACCTCCGGTCCCGGGGAGGCCAGCTTGCGGTTGCGCAGCATCGACACCTGGGAACTGTGGAGGCGGCCGAGATCAAGCACCTCGGCTAAACCGGGAAGGACGCGGTGGGACCAGCCGTTGCGCTCATGCCAGGCCCTGATCAGATGCGCAAAGGCTTCACGGCCTGATCCGATTTCTTCCTGATATCCCACTCAATCCGAATCCGAACTGCTACTATTCTAAAAGACCGATCAGGAACCAGCCCCTATGACCGTCACGCCCCAGCGCCGTGCCCCATGGGCGGCCGTCTCAGAACGGATGGCCAAGGCCGTAGCCGCCAAGCCCGCCGGCGTTGCCAGCCTTGTGCCGGCAGCCCTCTCCCTGCCCCGGGCTCAGGCGTTGCATCGCCCCCGCCGCGGTGAACCCATCCCCTCCTCGCCACCGGGTCGCCGCTGGGGCACGATCGGCTTCATGATCGTGATCCACCTGTTGGCCGTGCTGGCCCTGCTGCCCCAGTTCTGGAGCGTGCCGGCCGTCACCTCCATGCTGGTGCTCTATTGGGTCACCGGCTGCCTGGGCGTCACGCTCGGCTACCACCGCCTGCTGGCCCACCGGGCCCTGCGGGTGCCCCAGTGGCTGGAGCGCTTCTTCGCCACCTGCGGCGCGCTCAGCTGCCAGCACGGTCCGATCGACTGGGCCGGCCTGCACCGCCACCACCACAAGTTCTCGGACACCGACGCCGACCACCACAACAGCCACAAGGGCTTCTGGTGGAGCCACATGGGCTGGATGATGGAAGAGATCCCGGCGATGGCCGCCGTGCCCCGGCTCACCGGTGATCTGGCCCGCGACCCCTACTACCGCTGGCTGAACACCAACTTCCTGCTGCTGCAGGTGCCCCTGGGCCTGCTGCTGTTCTGGATCGGCACGGTCACCGGTGCCGGCGGCTGGGCCCTGGTTCTGTGGGGCATCCCGCTGCGCCTGGTGGTGCTCTACCACTGCACCTGGCTGGTGAACAGCGCCACCCACTGCTGGGGCAGCATCGCCCACGTCAGCGGCGACAAGTCACGCAACAACCCCTGGGTGGCGGCCCTCACCTTCGGTGAGGGCTGGCACAACAACCACCACGCCTTCCCCCACTCGGCCCGCCACGGCTTCGGTCCCCGTCAGTTCGACCTCACCTGGCAGCACATCCGGCTGCTGAAGGCCCTGGGCCTGGCCACCCAGGTGCGCCTGCCGAAGGCCGCGGCAGCCTTCTGAGGCGGCAACCCTCTGACTTAAGCTGTCGGATTGCCTGAGCGGCACGCCACCCCGGCGGTGGCCCCCGCTCATCGATCCGCCCAGCGGCACTCCCTGTTTCCCTAACCCGATCCCATGGCCAAGCGTGTATCCGTTGTCCTCAGCGAGGACATTCTCAGCCTCGGCAAGGACGGTGAGCTGGTGGAAGTGGCGCCCGGCTACGCCCGCAACTTCCTGCTCCCCCAGGGCAAAGCCGTGCCCGTCACCCCGGCGGTGCTGCGCCAGGTGGAGCACCGCCGCGCCAAGGAGGCCGAGCGCCAGGCCGTGCTGCTGCAGGAGGCGGAAGCCTTCCGCACGGCCCTGAACACCATCGGCCGCTTCACGGTCAAGAAGCAGACCGGCGGTGACGACGTCCTCTTCGGCACGGTCACCAACGGCGATGTGGCCGAGGCCATCGAAGCGGCCACCAAGAAAGAGGTCGACCGCCGCCATATCGAGGTGCCCGAGATCCACCGCACCGGCTCCTACAAGGTGCAGATCAAGCTCCACCACGACGTGGTGGCCGAGATCAACCTGGAAGTGGTCAGCCACTGAGCGCCAGGCGGCCTCGCCGCCCGCTCCTTTCCCTGCCCAGCCGCCAGGCCCCTGAGGGTTCTGGCGGTTTTTTTTGTGTGCTCGCGCGGTGCTGCATCGGCCCCGCCGCCGCCCGCACGGGGCACCAACGCACACCGGAGCGTCGGCCGGGAACCCTTAGCCTGCCGCCATGGTGAGCGTCCCTTTTCCAGCTGCGGACGGCCCCGGTGCCGTGCCCACGCCCGCGCAAGGCGGGGCGGCGGGCGGTGCCGGGCCGTTCCGGCGGCGCGGGCGCGAGCAGGACGAAGCCCGCTTCGAGGCCCTGCCCGACCAGCTGCCTCCCCAGAACCTGGAGGCGGAGGAGGCGGTGCTGGGCGGCATCCTGCTCGACCCCGACGCCATGGGCCGCATCGCCGACGTGCTGCGTCCGGAGGCGTTCTATCTCACAGCCCACCGGGAGGTGTACCGCACCGCCCTGATGCTGCACAGCCAGGGCAAGCCCACCGACCTCACCGCCATGGCCGCCTGGTTGGCCGATACGGGCCAGCTGGAGAAGGTGGGCGGCACCAACCGGCTGGTGGAGCTGGTGGAGCGCACGCTCAGCACCGCCTCGATCGACCAGGTCGCCCGCCTGGTGATGGACAAATACCTGCGCCGTCAGCTGATCCGCTCCGGCAACGAGGTGATCCGGCTGGGTTTCGACCAGTCGAAGCCGATGGAGCAGGTGCTCGATGAGGCGGAGCAGCAGATCTTCGCGATCAGCCAGGAGAAGCCGTCGGTGGGGCTCACCCCCACCGCCGAAATCCTCACCAGCACCTTCAACGAGATCGAAAGCCGCTCCGTCGGCACGTCGATGGCTGGCATCGCGGTCAACTTCTACGACCTCGACGCCATCACCCAGGGCCTGCAGCGCAGCGATCTGATCATCGTGGCGGGCCGGCCGGCGATGGGCAAAACCTCGATCGTGCTCAACATCGCCAAGAACGTGGCCCAGCTCCACCAGCTGCCGGTGTGCGTGTTTTCGCTGGAGATGAGCAAGGAGCAGCTCACCTACCGGCTGCTTTCGATGGAGGTGGGGATCGAGAGCGGCCGGCTGCGCACCGGGCGCCTGCAGCAGGAGGAATGGCCGCTGCTGGGCCAGGGCATCAACACTCTGGGCCAGCTGCCCCTGTTCATCGACGACAAGCCCAATGCGGGCGTGCTGGAGATGCGCTCGCTCTGCCGGCGGCTGATGGCCGAGCAGGGCAAGGAGCTGGGCCTGATCGTGATCGATTATCTGCAGCTGATGGAGGGCTCCACCCCCGACAACCGCGTGCAGGAGCTGTCTCGCATCACCCGGGGCCTCAAGGGCATGGCCCGCGAGCTGAACGTGCCGGTGATCGCCCTTTCCCAGCTCAGCCGCGGCGTGGAGAGCCGCACCAACAAGCGGCCGATGCTGAGCGATCTGCGTGAATCGGGCTCGATCGAGCAGGACGCCGACCTGGTGCTGATGATCTACCGCGACGAGTACTACAACCCGGACACGGCCGATCGCGGCATCACCGAAGTGATCGTCACCAAGCACCGCAACGGCCCGGTGGGCACGGTGAAGCTGCTGTTCGAGCCGCAGTTCACCCGCTTCCGCAATCTGGCGAGCCCATCCGGCGGCTGAGCAGCTGCGCCGGCAGGCTCAGGGCGATCAACCCGGCGGCGATCAGGCTGTTGGTGCTGTCGCCGATGGCGGCGCTGATCAGAAAGGCCAGCGAGCCCAGCCACACCACCGCCGCGCTGAGCGGGTAGCCCCAGGCCCGCACCGGGCGCTCCAGTTCCGGTTCACGCCAGCGCAGCAGAAACAGCGACGTGATGCCGGTGAAATAGAGCAGCACATAGAAAAAGACGGACACACCCAGCAGCAGCTGGAAATCGCCGCAGAGGATCAGGGTCGCCGTCACGGCGGTGGTGAGCAGCAGGGCCGCATCGGGGGTGCCGCCCGCATTCACCCGCGCGAAGACGGGCAGGAACAGGCCATCGCGGCTGAGGCCGAACAGGATGCGCGGCGCACACATGATCACCGTGTTCACCAGCCCGATCGAGGACAGCAGCGCCAGGGCGGTGATCAGCTGGGCGCTGAACGGCCCGAACAGGCGGGCGGCAGCGTCGGCCAGCGGCAGGGTGGAGGCGGCCATCGCTTCCAGCGGCAGCACCTTGAGCAGGGCCACGTTCACCAGCAGGTAAACCCCCGTGACGGCGACCACGCCGCCGATCAGGGAGCGGGGCAGGTCGGTGGCCGGCGCGGTGAACTCCTCGGCGAAGTAGATCGGGCTCTGCCAGCCGTCGTAGGTGGTGATCACAGCCTGAAGCGCGAAAACGCCGGCGGCGGCCAGGGCCAGCGGGGTGTCGCTCGGGGCCAGCAGCGGCGCGCTTGTGCTGGCGGCGGGCGGTGCCACCAGCAGGCAGGCGCCGATCAAGGCCAGAAAAGCGACGGCCTTGAGCAGGCTGAGGATCTGCTGGCTGAGGCTGCCCGCCCGCAGGCCCAGCCGTTGCAGCAGGGCGAAGCCCACCAGGGTGAACAGGGCCACCGCCTTGCCGCCGGGGGGCAGCGCCGGCACCAGGCCGCGGGCGAACTCCCCGATCGTGATCGCCACCCAGGCCAGGCCGGCGCAATGGCCGAGCCAGTCGATCCAGCCCACGGCAAAGCCGGCGCGATCGCCGAGGGCGCGGCGGGCGTAGATCGTCCAGCCACCGGCACGGGGCAGGGCCGCTCCCAGTTCCGCCACGGCGAAGGCACCGCAGAGGGCATAGAGCCCACCCACCAGCCAGGCCAGCAGGATCAGCAGAGCGCTGCCCAGCTGGGCCGCCACCAGCCCCGGGGTGCGCAGGATGCCGGCACCCATCGAGCCGCCCACCGCCCCAGCCAGCCCGAAGCCCAGCCCGAGGATGTGCAGCAAGCCGCCGGCGGCGGCGGGTGGTGGTGGTTCCGGTTCCGGCGTTCTGGCCGTCGGGTTGGGTTCCATCGCAGGCCCCACGGCGGCTCCGAAGCGTAAGGCTGGTGCAGCGGCGCGCGGTTGCAAGCACCCCGGCGCGGCCGGCCAGCCGACCATTCCGTAGTTGTGGCCACAGTCTTTCCTGGGGCTTCGGTGGACTCTGGGCGCAGCGGAAGAAGCTTCTAGGGTTCCGGTCTGCGTCTGTTCGCATCAGCGAGCCGGCATGGGCGTCTGGTCCGAGAGAGGCTCACCGGGGTCACCCGGTTGCACGGAGGGATAAAAGCCCGGGAGACCGCACCCCCCACCTCCGTGTTCCGCCATGACAGCAACCCCAGGGCCTGAAGAGGCCTTTGACCGCCGCAGTTCCAGCACAGGCGCCGGCCAGCAGGGCGTCGGCCAGGAGGGCGCCGAGGCGCTCGAGAAGGAAGCCCGCCTGCCGCTCACCGGTTGGCAGCAGGAGGTCGACCAGGGGCTGCGCTATGGCCTCGAAGCGGCCGAAAGCATCGTTGACCGGCGCATCTCCACCTTTTCGCGCGGTGAGCTGCCCCACTACGCGGGCATCAACACCTTCATGAAGGCGCCTTACATCGAAGACGTGAACCGCGTCGGTGACTTCGATGTGGCGATCGTGGGCATCCCGCACGATTGCGGCACCACCTACCGCCCCGGCACCCGCTTCGGCCCCCAGGGCATCCGCCGCATCTCGGCGCTTTACACCCCCTACAACTACGAAATGGGGGTGGATCTGCGCGAATCGATCAGCCTCTGCGATGTGGGCGACATCTTCACGATTCCCGCCAACAACGAGAAGAGCTTCGATCAGATCTCCAAAGGCGTGGCGCATGTGTTCGCCAGCGGCGCCTTCCCGATTCTGCTCGGCGGTGATCACTCGATCGGCTTCCCCACGGTGCGGGGCGTCTGCCGCCACCTCGGCGACAAGAAGGTGGGCATCATCCACTTCGACCGCCATGTGGACACCCAGGAGATCGACCTGGATGAACGCATGCACACCTGCCCCTGGTTCCATGCCACCAACATGGCCAACGCGCCGGCCGAGAACCTGGTGCAGCTCGGCATCGGCGGCTGGCAGGTGCCGCGCGAAGGGGTGAAGGTGTGCCGCGAGCGGGGCACCAACGTGCTCACCGTCACCGACATCTGCGACATGGGCCTGGAGGCCGCCGCGAAGTATGCGATCGAGCGCGCCACCGATGGCACCGACTGCGTCTACATCTCCTTCGACATCGACTGCATCGACGCCGGCTTCGTGCCCGGCACCGGCTGGCCGGAACCGGGCGGCCTGCTGCCACGGGAAGCCCTCAAGCTGCTTGAGCTGATCGTGCGCAATGTGCCGGTGTGTGGCCTTGAGGTGGTGGAAGTTTCCCCCCCTTACGACATCAGCGACATGACGTCCCTGATGGCCACGCGCGTGATCTGCGATGTGATGGCCCACCTGGTGGTGAGCGGTCAGCTGCCGCGCAAGCAGAAGCCAGCCTGGCTGCATGAGGCCTGCAACATGAACGTCGACCAGAAATGGAGGTGAGCCATGCATGAAGTGGACATGACCCGCTGCCTGCTGCTTTCGCTCGAAGAGTGGAAGCAGGAGCACCATCCCCACGTTCCCTGCGTGCAGGTCGTGCATCTGCAGGTGGGCACCTTCACCTGCGTGGAACCCGCAGCGCTGGTGTTCACCTACGGGGCTGCGGTGCAGGGCAGTTGGCTGGATGGTTCGGAGCTGCGGATCGAATCGGTGCCGCTGCGGGCGCGCTGTGTGGCCTGCGGCAGCGACTACAGCCCCGACCCTGCCCAGGCCTATCAATCCCCCTGCTGCCACCACCCGATGGAGGAGATCCTCTCGGGCCGTGAGCTGAGGATTCGCAGCATCGATTACACCTCCCCCGCTGTACCCGCAGACCGGGCTTCCATCCTTTCCGCCTGAACGCCATGCACATGCCCCTGGAAGACACACTCGGACGCAACCTGTTGGCGGCCAATCAACACCGTGCCGACCACAACCGCAAGCATTTCGATGCCTGGAAGCTGCTCTGCCTGAATGTGATGAGCAGCCCCGGCGCCGGCAAGACCTCCCTGCTGGAGCGCACGATCACGTCCCTTTCGCCCGAGCTGGCGATGGCGGTGCTGGAGGGCGACATGACCACCCAGCTGGATGCCGACCGGCTGGCAGCGGTGGGGGTGCCGGTGGTGCCGATCACCACCGGCCGGGCCTGCCATCTCGATGCGGCGATGGTGAGCGGCGGCCTCACCCTGCTGCAGCAGCGGCTCGATCCTGCGGCGCTGGATCTGCTGTGGGTGGAGAACGTGGGCAATCTGGTGTGCCCGGCGGAATTCGAGGTGGGTGAACACCTCAAGGTGGCGCTGCTGAGTGTCACCGAAGGCGATGACAAGCCGCTCAAGTATCCGGTGATGTTCCGCGAGGCCGATTGTGTGTTGATCACCAAGATTGATCTGCTGCCGTATGTGCCGGTGGATGTGAGCCGCATCGAGGAGCATGTGCGGGCGGTGAATCCCCGCGCCCAGGTGTTCCGCGTGTCGGCAGGCACGGGCCAGGGCATGGGCGAGTGGCACCGCTGGCTGCTGGCCACGGTGCGTGAGCACGCCGCCAGCCAGCCGCCGGCCCTGGTGAACGCCTGATGGAGCTGGCCAGCCCATTGGCACCGCTGCCAGCGACGCCATCGGCGCCTCAGCCGACGACCGCAGGCGTGGGGGAAGACGTGCAGGTGGATCTGCTCAGCCGCGGCGTGAAGTATGCGCTGGCCAGCTTCGTGGACATCCACGGCAACGGCAAGGCGAAGGCGGTGCCGCTCGATCACTTCGCCTCGATGCTGTCGGGTTCGGAGCTGTTCACCGGCGCGGCGCTTGATGGCGTGCCGCAGGACGTCAGCGACGACGAAGTGGCGGCCATCCCCGATCTGGCCAGCGCCACGGTGTTGCCCTGGCGCCGTGATGTGGTGTGGCTGGCCAGCAGCCTGCAGCTCAACGGCGCCCCGTTCGAGGCCTGCAGCCGCCAGATCCTGACGCGGGTGCGGCAGCAGGCGGCGGCGCTGGGCTACCGCTTCAACCTCGGCATCGAAACCGAATTCTTCGTGCTGCGGCGCCAGGACGATGGAGCCCTGGTGCCGGCCAGCGGCCGCGACACGCTCGATAAACCCTGCTACGACCTGGGCGGCCTGCTCGACAACCTCGACTGGCTCGATGAGCTGGTGCAGAGCATGAATGGCCTGGGCTGGGGCGTGTATTCCTTCGATCACGAAGACGGCAACGGCCAGTTCGAGATCGATTTCGCCTATGCCGAGGCGCTCACCATGGCCGACCGGCTCACCTTCTTCAAGCTGATGGCGAAGGAGATCTGCCGCCGCCATGGGCTGATCGCCAGCTTCATGCCCAAGCCGTTCGCGCACCGCACCGGCAGCGGCGCCCACTTCAACATGTCGTTGGCGGATGTGCAGAGCGGCGCCAATCTGTTCGATCCCGGCAGTGGCGAACCCGGTGCGATCACCCCGCTGGCGGAGCAGTTCATCGCCGGGGTGCTGCGCCATGCCGCCGCGATCTGCGCCGTGATCGCCCCCACGGTGAACAGCTACAAGCGTCTGGTGGCACAGGGAAGCATGAGCGGCTTCACCTGGGCACCGGTGTTCATCTGCCACGGCAACAACAACCGCACCAACATGCTGCGCATTCCTTCCGCTGGTGGGCGGGTGGAATGCCGCGCCGCCGACAGCTCCTGCAACCCCTACCTGGGTGCGGCGCTGATCCTGGCGGCAGGCCTGGAAGGCATCCGGGAGCAACTGGTGCCGCCCCCCGCCAACCGGGTGAATGCCTACCGGCTGAGCGCGGCGGAGCGGGCCGAGCGCGGGCTGCACACACTGCCGCGCCACCTGGGCGAAGCGGTCGAGGCGTTTGCCGCTGATCCGCTCTGCCGAGAGGTGTTCGGGCCCGTAATGTTCGACGCGTTTGTGTCACTGAAGCGGGCGGAATGGGAGGCCTATCACGGCGCGATTTCGGCCTGGGAGCTGGAGCACTACTTGGAGTTCTTCTGACATGCCCGCCCGCGCCAGCCCCAGCACCTGCCGCCTCCTCTAGCCCGCCCCGGCTCCGGCCCCATTCCCCCACACCCGTTTCTTCATGACCGCACCTTCCCGCTTCCGCTTCCCGCGCCTCAGGCTGCGGCGCACCACCAGCCTGCTGCTTACGGCCCTGCTGGGCGGTGGCCTGCTGGTGGGCTGCCAGCAGCCGCCGGCGGAAACCTCGGCATCGCCGGTGCGCATCGGTTACAGCGCCTGGCCGGGCTGGATCCCCTGGAAGGTGACCGAAGAAAAGGGCTTGTTCGAGGCGGCGGGCGTGCCGGTGACCCTGCAGTGGTTCGACGGCTACCTCGATTCGATCAACGCCCTCAACGCCGGCCAGCTCGATTGCAACAGCCAGACCTTGGGTGACACGATCAGCTCGATCGCCGGCGGCGCCGCCCTCACGGTGGTGCTCACCAACGACAACTCCACCGGCAACGACCAGATCATCGCCGCCGAAGGCATCAAGAGCGTGGCCGATCTGAAAGGCAAGAAGGTGGCGGCGGAAGAAGGCACCGTCGATCACTACCTGTTGCTGCTGGGCCTGAAGAAGGCGGGCCTGAGTGCCTCCGACATCACCTTCGTGCCGCTGGAAACCGGCGCCGCCGCCGCTGCGTTCGTGGCCGGCCAGGTGGATGCAGTGGGTGTGTTCGCGCCCTTCACCACCCAGGCGCTGAAGCGTCCGGGCAGCACCACCTTGTTCTCGTCGAAGGATTTCCCCGGCTCGATCAGCGACCACCTGGTGTGCCGCACCGAATTCGTGGAGAAGAACCCTGAGCAGCTGCAGAAGGTGGTGAACGCCTGGTTCGCCACCCTGGCGGAGATCAAGGCCAACCCGGCCCCGAGCCTGGCGATCCTGGCCGCCCGCGCTGGCGTGAGCGAAGCGGAGTACACCGAGTACGACGCCGGCACCACGATCTTCACGCTGGAGCAGAACCGCCAGGCGATGAAGCCGGGCGAGTCGATGGATTCGCTGCCGTTCGCCGCCGCCCAGATCAGCACCTTCCTGCAGAAGGTGGGTCTGGCCAAGACCCCGCCGGATCTCAGCAAGCTGTTTGATCCGCGCTTCGTGGACGCGGCGCAGTGAAGCTGAGCGCGGGCCTGCGGCGACGCCTCGACCATCCGTGGGTGCTGGGTGTGCTCGGCATCCTCACGGTGCTGGTGGTGTGGCAGCTGATTGCGGCGAGTGGCAGCGTCGACAAGCTGTTTCTGCCCAGCCCGGCGGCGGTGCTGGCGGCGGGCTCCGCCCAGGCGGAGGCGGGCATCCTGCTGGCCGATGCGATCGCCAGCATCGGCCGGGTGCTGGGCGGCTATGCGCTCTCGATGCTGGTGTCGTTGCCGCTGGGGATCGCGATGGGCAGCAACCGGATCATCTGCCGGCTGCTGGAGCCGTTGATCGGCCTGATCCGCTACATGCCCGCGCCGGCCTTCATCCCGCTGCTGATCATCTATTTCGGCTTGGGGGAGCTGCCCAAGGTGCTGCTGATCTTCATCGGCACCTTGTTCTTCAACACCTTGATGATCATGGATGCGGTGAAGTTCGTGCCGGCCGAACTGCTGGAATCGGCCCTCACCATGGGTGGGCGCCGCTTCCAGATCCTCACCCGCGTGGTGACCCCCTTCATCGCTCCCCAGGTGCTGGATGCGTACCGCATCAACATGGCGGCCGCCTGGAACCTGGTGATCGTGGCGGAGCTGGTGGCCGCCAACGAGGGGCTGGGCAAGCGCATCAGCCTGGCCCAGCGCTTCCTGCGCACCGATGAGATCTTCGCGTACCTGATCGTGATCGGGTTGATCGGTCTGGTGATCGATCTGCTGTTCCGACTCGTGTTGCGCCGCACCTGCCGCTGGGCCATCTGACATGCATCTTTCGCTCACATCGGTGTGCAAATCCTTCGGGCAGGGCCGTGCTGCCAAGCAGGTGCTCGACACGATCAGCTTCGACATCAAGTCGGGGGAATTCGTGGCGCTGGTGGGCAGCTCCGGATCGGGCAAGAGCACGGTGATGCGCCTGATCGCCGGGCTCGATCGGCCCACCAGCGGCACGATCCTGATGGACGGCCGTCCGATCACCGGCCCCGGCCACGACCGCGGCATGGTGTTCCAGAAATACAGTCTCTATCCGTGGATGACGGCGGCCGACAACGTGGCCTTCGGCATGAAGCTGCAGGGGCGGCCGGCGCGGGAGGTGCGTGAGCGCACCGGCTATTTCCTGGAAGTGGTGGGCCTGCAGGATGCGGCAGGGCGTCTGCCACGGGAGCTGTCCGGCGGGATGCAGCAACGGGTGGCGATCGCCCGCGCCCTGGCGGCCGATCCGAAGGTGATGCTCCTGGATGAACCGTTCGGCGCCCTCGACCTGCAGATCCGTGAATCGATGCAGGAGTTTCTCTATCAGCTGTGGAACCGCACCGGGCTCACCGCCCTGCTGATCACCCACGACCTGGAGGAGGCGCTGCTGATGGCCCAGCGGGTGCACATCATGGCGCCGCATCCGGGCCGGATCGTGCGCACGGTGGAAGCCGAGCTCGACCGCAGCGATCTGGGCGCGTTGCGGGTGGACCGCCGGTTTCTGGAGGTGCGCGAAGACCTGGCCCGCTGCCTGCGGGGGTTGAGTCAGGAGGCGGTGACGCCGCTGCCGCCGGTGTGATCGCTGCCTCCATGCAGCAGGGCGGGCTGGATGCCGAGATACACGGCCTCGCGGTAGAGCGCCTGCTTGGCGCTCACGTTGCCGGTGTGCATGGCGGCCCTGTAGCGGCGCTGCAGCGACACGAGCATGGCGTGGTGGTGAGGATCGCGAAGGGTGCGGGGCATGGCCTCTGCTGAGCGGATTCGACGCTCAGTGTCTGTTCATTGTGAACAGATTCTATGGCTGTGACGGGCGTTCTGGTGGGGGTCAGCCGCGTTTGCGGGCCACGTGAAAGGCGGAAAAGCCGGTGAGCTCGAGGCTGCCGCCGGCCTCGGTGTCGATGAGGCGGCGCAGCTCGGCGAAGAGGGCCTCACGGGGGCCGGGCTCCAGGCGCAGGTAGGGGGAGTAGGTGCTCAGCAGGGCCAGGTAGTGCTCCGCCGTGTAGCGCAGCTGCACCCGCACGCGCCCGCCCTGCGGGGTGGTGAACAGGGCGGGATCCACCAGCTGCCGCACCAGCGCCTCCAGGACCGCCTGCTGCTCAGCGTCGCTCTCGCGGCGGTGCAGGTGGGGGGCGAAGCGGGCATAGCTGGCGGCGAAGCGTTCGTGCAGGGCGAGCGAGGGTTGCAGCTCCTTGTTCCAGAGCAGGATCAGGGCGCCTGCGGGCTTGAGCGCCCGGGCGGCGGTCCGCGAGCCGAGCCCGGCGGGGATCCAGTGAAAGGAGCTGGCGGCGAGCACGGCGTCGAAGGCCTGCTCCTGCACCGGCCACTGCTCGCAGGCCAGCGGCTCAATGCGCACGCGCCCGAAGCCGGCGCAACGCTCGCGCGCCAGCGCCACGAAGGCTGGGTTGGGCTCCAGAGCGGTGATGGCGCAGCCGAGCCGCGCGAAAGCCACGGTGGCGGTGCCCGGCCCGCAGCCCAGCTCCAGCAGCGCTGAACCGTCGCCCACCCCAGCCAGGGCCGCCACCTGCTCGATCACCGCCGCCGGATAGCCGGGTCGCACAGCGTCGTAGGCGGCTGCAGCCGGCACATACCAGTCGGCCCGCTGCTGCAGCGGCAGGGCAGCGGTGCTGCTCACGATCCGCTGCTGCTCGTTGCCGGCGGGGGCCTCAGGCACCGGCTCCTCGCTTGCGGGGGCTTCAGGCTCTGCACGCGGAATTGCTTCCGCCGCCGGCTTCCAGCGCTCCAGCGCCGCCTGCAGCGCGCCGGCCAGTGCGGCGGCTTCGCGGGCATCGGCGAGGCCCTGCAGCTGGACGGGTGGACGGCGCTCGCTCCAGAGCAGCACCTGGGGCTCGGGCTGGTGCAGCGGCAAAGCGGCCACCACCACGCGGGTGGGCAGGTGAACGGCGGCATGGCCGGTGCGCCACACGCCCACGTGTTCGGCATCGATGCGCAGCTCCTGCCGGCTCCAGTGGCGGTAGCTGCCGAAGCCGGCGGCACCGAGCGCCGCCACCACCAGCAGCGCCTGGATCACGCTCCCGTCGGGCAGGGCGAGCGAGAGCAGGCCGGGCAGGGAGAGATCGAGCACGAGCGTGGTGGGGGCGGTGAGGCCCAGCCGCGGACCCAGCATCCACACCAGAAAGCCGCCGTACTTCACCATCACGGTGTTGAGCACGGCGAGAAACAGCAGGTAGCCGCCCTGGTGCACAAACGCCCGCCACCACTGCGAGGCGCTCACGGTGCTGCGGTCGCGGAAGATCCGGGTGGCGCCTTCTTCCACCACCACCGCCCACACGCTCGCCGGCGGCCCCGCTTCCTCCAGGCTGTCCTCCTCCTCCTCCGCCAACCGCAGCGGCAACGCCAGCTTGCGGGCGAGGGCAAAGGCGCGCTGCCAGGCGAGCGCGAGCGTGGGCTGACGGTCGAGCAGCAGCTCGCGGGCGGGATCCTGCACCGTCAGCAGCACATCCCAGCCCTGCGGACGGGCTTCACCGAGCGGCAGGGCGAGCGGGGCGGCGCGGATCAGCACGGCGGACAGGGCGTGGTGCTGCAGCTCCAGCTGCTCGTGGCTGCCGGTGGAATCACACCGCCAGGAGAGCCGATCCCCCCAGCGCTCCAGCAGGATCCGGCACTCCGGCCGCCAGGAATGGCCGAGCTGGTTGGCGAGCAGCTCCAGGGGCAGCAGGAACAGCAGCAGGCCGATCACATACGGAACGACCCCTTCCAGGGTGGCCCAGAGGCAGAAGGCGGAGAAGAGCAGAAAGGCGAGCAAGTTGCCGAGCTGGCTGTCGAGCGGCTGGTTGGCGATCAGCTCCTGCCACAGCAGGCCTTCGAGCGTGCGGCCGAGCAGCTGCACGGTGCGGCGCAGCACCAGCAGGGGAAACAGCAGCAGGCCGAGGCCGTTGCGTTCGAGGCGGCGAATCGTGGCGCGCCACTGCATGAACGAACCGGCCGGCGGAAGGGCTGCGCGCTCCATTGTGAAGCCGGCGGTTTCTAGGGTTGGCGCCCTTTGCACCTGGTGGGGTCTGCCCATGGCTGCCACGCGCCGCCTGCTGCTCACCGGCGGCAACTCCGGCATCGGCTTCGAGGCGGCGGTGCGGCTGTGCCAGGCCGGCCATGCGCTCACGCTCCTGTGCCGCGATGCGGCCACGGCCGAAACAGCCCAGCGGCAGCTGGCTGAACGCGCCGGTGGAGGCACGGCGCCGGCGGTGGCCGTGTGCGACCTGGGCGATCTGGAGAGCGTGCGCGCCTGCGGGCAGGCGCTGCTGGCGCAGGGGCAGCCGATCGACACGTTGGTGCTGAATGCGGGCCTGCAATACGCCGGTGCCAAGACACCACGGCTGACGCCCCAGGGCCATGAACTCACCATTGCGGTGAACCACCTGGGCCATTTCCTGCTGGCCCAGCAACTCACGCCGTTGCTGCTGGCGGGGCAGGCGCCGCGCCTGGTGGTCACGGCGTCGGAAGTGCACGACCCGCTCACCGCCGGCGGAAAGGTGGGCTCACCGGCGGGGCTGGGCGATCTGGCCGGCCTGCAGGCGGGCCAACCGGTGCTGATGGTGGATGGCAGCAGCTTCGATGCCGACAAGGCCTACAAGGACAGCAAGCTCTGCAACGTGCTGTTCGCCCGCGAGTTCGCGCGCCGCATGGAGGAGGCCGGCACGCCGCTTCCGGTGCTCAGCTGGAGCCCGGGCCTGGTGATCCCGCCCACCAGCGAGGGCGGCTTCTGGCGCTACAGCCGCCAGAGCAACGAACTGGGCCAACGCCTGTTCGCCTTCGCGGCCCGCTCCGTGCTGCGCCTCACCGAAAGCGTGGAAACCGCCGGCGCCCTGCTGGCCGCCCTCTGCTGCGACCCCGCCTACGCCGCCAACGGCTTCAGCTTCCACCGCAACCGCGTGGTTGGCCCAGGCCGGCGGGTGTTTGAGGCCAGCGCCACCAGCGTTGAGGGGCAAGACACAGAGTTGGCGCGGCGGCTATGGGTGGCGAGTGAGGGGGTGGTGGGGTGAAGGGTGACGATGGCCGCTGCCCGGATTGGCGATGACTGCTCCCATGGTCACCCGCTGAACAGGCAGGCATTGAATTGATCTGATCGGGTTCCTGCACGGCGAACGGCACGCATGCAAGACCCTTGGCTCGTCCATGCCCTGCGCCGCGCCGGTCACGTGGTGGGCTACCTGGGCGATGGCATCAACGACGCCCCGGCTCTGCATGCCCCCGATGTGGGCCTGTCGGTGCAGGGGGCGGTGGATGTGGCCAAGGAAGCCGCCGACATCGTGCTGCTCGCTCCCGACCTGGCGGTGCTGCTGGCGGGCATCCGCGAAGGCCGCCGCACCTTCGCCAACACGCTCAAGTACGTGTTCATGGCCACCAGCGCCAACTTCGGAAACATGTTTTCGATGGCGGCCGCGTCGCTGCTGTTGCCCTTCCTGCCGCTGCTGCCCAAGCAGATCCTGCTCACCAACCTGCTCACCGATCTGCCGGAGATGACCATCGCCACCGACCGGGTGGACCCCGAGTGGATTGCGCAGCCGCACCGCTGGAGCCTTCCCTTCATCCAGCGGTTCATGGTCGTGTTCGGGCTGGTGAGTTCCGTCTTCGACGTCATCACTTTCGCGGTGCTGCTGCTGCTCCTCCACGCCGACGCCGCCCAGTTCCGCAGCGGCTGGTTCCTTGAATCGGTGATCTCCGCCGCCTCAATCGTGCTGGTGATCCGCACCCACGGCCCCTTGCTGCACAGCCGCCCCTCCCGGCCGCTGCTGGGCGCCACCCTCGCCGTGGTGCTCCTCACCCTGCCCCTGCCCTGGACACCACTGGGGCGCCTCTTCGGCTTCGTGCCCCTGCCGCTGGAGTTCCTGCCGCCGCGACTGCTGATTCTCCTGACCTACGTGGCCAGCGCCGAATTCGCCAAGCGCTGGTTCTACCGGCATCTGGAGGCTTGAGGCCGGGGGGTTGGGGGTTGGGTGTTTGAGTGCTTGCTGAGCTCAGGTGTGGAGCCCCAGTTGCCGAAGGGCACCTTATTCGGCCCACGTATCTACTTGCTTCCAGAGCTAAAGCTCTGAATCGAAGCCCAACGCGCCGCTTCTGGCGCGTGCCTGCAACCGGGGGTTAGGCCCGCCGTTCAATTGCTGTGCGGCGGTTCTAGCGGTTTAAGTCTTAGACTCTTCCCAGTGAGCTGGGCGATCCTGTAAGAGGTCGATTTTTCATTCGCGCTGATCTGAAGGATCAATTTGTCGGCACTAGCACTAATTGTCCAGGTGCATGGCTTGAAATGATGGGCATCATCAGGAGACAGATAGTAGAACTCACAAGCTCCGTTCGGAGCGAACTTGTAGGCCATCCTGAATCGGCTCGGCGGAAAGTTCATCGACCCGGCGGGGCGGAAGATCTGAACCGTGCCGCCCGGTTGTTCCTCCTCACTGGAGCGAACCCAGTGCTGGAACAAGTTTTTGATATTGATTTGGCGATGTGTCCCGGTTGTCTGCTTACCAGCCGCCTGTGCCGTGTCCGGTGCGGCGAATAGCGCTTGCGTGGACAGACACGAACAGAGACTCAGGATCGCAAATGAGCGCAACACGGTTCTGTTCATAATGTGACGGCCTAACGCCCCGGTTCAGCGGCGGCGAAACGCCGTCCGCTGCAACCGGTTGTTAGACCCGATTGATTGCAGCGGAGAGTTCGCTTCCCCATCACCCGCGCCTCCGCGCGTATTCGCGGAGCCGCAGGTAACGGGCATCTTGTGCAAGGTGTGGCGCGGCCTGAACGATTTGATCCAGGCATTGCCCCAACTCCCGGGGTGCCCACTGCTGGTCGGCAATCACTGCATTCAGCAAGCTCAATGCATCCGCTGGGTATCTGCTGCACAAACCTGAATCGTGAAGCAGATGAACAACGTAGTTGGGATGCTCAATCGGTTGCAGCCAGTCTTGCACCGCAGCCAAAGCGGCTGGTAATTCACCTCGGGCGGCAATCACCAGACGAGTCAGAGACTCGGCGATTCGTCGGGTGGCTAGATCACGGGATTTTGGCCAGATGTGTTGCCAGAACGGTTGGACACGGTTTTTCCAATAGTCCTCACGCTGATCAGCTGCTCCTTCAACCGCTTGGGAGAGCGCCTGCGCTGATTCTTCGAGGCCTTCTTGTGGAAGCGAACCAACCGCAGACCGAAACTCCTCCACGGTGTAACCATCGGTCGGGCCCAAAGCAGCGTAGGTCAGAAATGTCGCAAATTGATGGCGGTGCTCACCTAGATTGGCATAGTGATTTGCACTGTCCAAAAACTGCGGCTTGAAGGCTGTCAGCAATGGCTGGTACAAGCGCGGCGACCATAGGAAGCCTTCCCACACGGCCTTGGCTTCAACGGGATTGCTCCAGTCGAACAACGGCAGCAGATACTGTTCGGTCCAAGCGCGATCTACACGGAAAAATGCGATCAACCGTGAACCCATTAGCACCCGGCCGTGGCGGAATCGATCTATCTGCGCGTCGCACAGTGTGGTGAAAATGGGCTTCAAGTCAGCAGGAAGCAGATCATTGTCATTCGGGTTCTGCTTGAACCAAACGTTGATCAGCGCTTGCGTGACATGTCCAATTGGGTGGTTGATTGCAGAGCCAACGGGGTCGTAGGTTTCGACGCCATTGCGGATGATGCGAGAACCTGAGCCTGCTTCTAGCGGCAAGGCCAGCACGCGGCAGCAAAGGATCAGCAGGATGTCCTCATGGCAGTTGATCGACTTGGATGCGGCCTCTACCCACCAAGTAACTTCGTGATCAATTTCCTGAAGAACGGCATCGGGCATGGTCTGCACCAGCGGTGCAGCGTATCGCCAGGAGCGCAACACCATGCCTTCTTCAGCCCAAGCCTGCAGAGCTTCACGCCATCGGCCAGCGGGCCACACATCATCCTTTGCCAGATCGCACAGCGCGGACCAACTGTGAAAGAAGCGTGTTCGGCAAACCTCACGCCAAGTGTCTTCATAGAACGGTCGCCGCTCTGGCATCGGCTTTGTGAGCCATTGCACCAGTTCCTGCCGCTTGCGGGGGGCAATGTCGACATCCCGACTGTCCTCATAGTCCGGATCACCGGTGCCACTCATCCAGTGCGAGAACTCGTCACGCTCGTTCGTCGCCAGTTGCCATTGTGGGTAGGTATTGGAAATTTCCGCCAATCGTGCCGCTGCAGACGCTCCCAGTAAGATGCCCGATGTGTTCAGTTTAGCCAGATGCAGCCAGACCGAGCGGGCAACCAAGTCTTGCCACCGATCCTCCTCCAGATCGTCCCGGTAAATCTCACGTGGCGGGCCTGCCATAATGGCTGTCTCTAGGCGTTGCTGCTCGGCTCCTGCCAAATGCCGCCCCTGCAGGACGAGCAGCCTGAATACCTCCCGTCCCGCATCTGTGGACCACAACAACCACGCGTGATCGGCCAACAACCAATTCACCCACTGCTCGGTTGGGATGCAACCATCCTGACTGGCAGCAAACAGAGCAAGACGTTTAAAGGTGGGGTACGGCAGTTCAAACCAGTTCTGCGCGATGCGTGTCGCACGCGCGCTGTCAATGGCACGAACCGCAAGCCATGCATCGCGCAGCAATTCAATAAGGCTCACCCAGTCGCGGAACCCACGGTTCTGCCAGTGGGGCGTGATGGAGGGTAGATCCCAGTGTGATCGGTCGTTGCGGTCGTCGGCTTCGCCCAACTCACGCAGCAGGTCCAGTGCATCACGCAATAGCTGTTGAAAATCATCCAGGAGTAGCGGTAGGGCCGACGTCCAATGCTCGTCTCCCAAATCGCGCAGGGCGGAAGGCACTTGATCAGCGGGTAGCGCGAGCTCCCAGTCCACTAATTGCTTGACCCGTGTGGGCTCGTCAGTGCTGCTCGAATCGTCGTCACCCCAGCGAAACGGCTTCTTCAAGACAACCTTGGGTGCGAGCAACTCACGCAATTCCAAGCGCAATGTAGCGGTCAGTCCTTCCCGATTCAGTCGACCTTTCCAGCGATACAGATCGGGATCGTGCCACGGCGTTTTCACCCGACCGCTGAGCAGCAGGCGCCACAAGGTGCGCATCAAGGGGCCCGCAATGGCCATCGGGGCGTGCAAGCGGATTTCATCAAGTTCGGAGGCTTTTCCCTCACGCTCCAGTGAGGCAAAGCGATCCAGCTCATGTTCGATCAGCCATGGCCAACGGTCGTGCAACTGCCCGCCGCGCTCTGCAATCCAGATGACCAGCCTTGGGTCATCTAGGTGGCGCACAAGCCATCGGGCCAGATGAAACATCACGTCATCCCACTGGCTACCAGTGATGCCGCCGGAGGCAAGCAGCATTGGCGGTGCACGGTCATAGGGCGCAGGCCGCCGAATCAAGCTGAAACGCAGCTTGGTGTCCACTTCGTCACGGGGCTGCACGCCAAAGCGAGACAGATCACTGTGCCCAAAATGCTCGTGCGCGAAGGGCTCCAGTAGCCAGTCCAGTGAAGGAACGGGATTGAAGTCAGCGAAGCGTTTCGCTGGCAGGCCTGATTTGTCCGACAAAGCCCAAAGCATCCGCCCGACGAAATCGTCCTGCTGCGTGCTCTCCTGTGGGCGTGTCAGGGCGTGTTTAACGACGATGGCTTCTTTGCCCTGCACGCCGTCACGGTAGGTTTCTGCCCAAGCGTGCAGGGTCAGGTGCAGCGCGGAATGGTCATAAGTGCCAGCGGACACGGTGTAGAGAATGGGGGTGACACCCTTGGCTTCCCATTCGATGGTTTTCCGGTGCTCTTGCCCCGGTTCGCAATCACCCAGTGCCCAGGCCTGAGGTGTGATTTCGCCCAGCATCCGGTCAGCCGCCAGCGCATCCATCATGTAGCGCAGCACCGGGTCGTTGATGCTGTAGCCCACAAAGCAGACCACGTAATTACGGAACAGCTCGCTCACAAAGCGTGCCGCCCAGCGTTCAGTCAGATACGCCAAGCCGAAATCACCGCTGGTGACCACCAGCCGGTTCAGTGCTGTATCGTCCGTTTTTTCCGGTAACAGTCCGTGCAGGTAGACCAGTCCGTTCCAGCGGCTGTTCTTTGGAATCGGGAGCATCGGGGCTGCGTATGCCTGGAACGCTTGGTCCGTGCGTTTGGCTGCCACATGAAAGATGCGGTCGAAGTTGGTGGTGACTAGCCGAAGCGCACCCTCGCGGCTGCGCGCCAGACGCAACAGCGCTGCCTGCGTATCGACAGCACCCTTGCGGCGGAGCTTCGGATTCAGGGCCTGAGCCAGCGCGCGACGGGTGGCCAGACGCTGGCCCGGCAACCGCCGCTCCAGCAGATCAAGCGTGGCGTCGAACTGCCCCCGATCAAAGGCCTCGCGCTCGATCTCAGAAAGCGCCGTTCCGTTCAGCCGATAGATCTGTTCCACTAGACCCTTGAAATCCGGCAGGCCAGCGGGATAGGAAATTCCAGCCCCGCAGAAAAACACCACGTGGCCTTCCTCGTGCGCTTGCAAGAGCGCATCCGGAATATCAGGGCCGTCGGTGATGATCTGCATTTGGGGTCATTCCTACCCAGAAACGTTTGTGCATGTGAGATCCTCACTTTCCAGCGGGTCTAACGCTGATTGGACGGTTCCTGTAACCACCCTGATGGCAGGAGTCTTGACCGTATAAGCACCCCGATCATCTGCGCCTGTATCGCCAAAGCCCTGTGATGGCAAGAGGCTTGCGAAATGCCCGCCTGGCGCTTGCCATCTTATGCGGATCCGCTAACCACATGTGCGCTTCACTACTCTATGGCCATCACACAACTTTTTCCCGTGCCCTGAATGCAATGGCGATAGGCGCATTCAGATTCACTTCCTAGCCCCACACAGGCCACGCCCGCGAATCGCAACTCCGCCCCAGCCTGCACGCGAGAACCGCGCGCAACCTTTGATACACCATCCTCAATCCCCCTCTCCACCCACCACCCAAAACCTCTCACCAAACACCCCCGTCACCACCAACTCTTCCCCAACTCCCTCCAACTCCTCCGGCCCCAGGTGCATCACCACCCCCCACTGCCCGTCATCGCGCTGAGCGGGCACCGCCTCAGGGTTGGCGCCCTCGACCTCACGCGGAAAAAACACCGGCGTGGTGCCCCAATCGCCGAAGGGCACCGGCGGTAGGTGGGCGGCCTGCTCGGGTTCGCCGGCGTACACCCACACCTCCTGGCCGTTCACCAGCGGGCGGCGCAGCCGTTGGTATTCGTTCGGCACGTCTTCCAGTAAATCGAGCCGCGCCAGGCCGGCAGCGTCCACGCGGTAGAGCTCGCCGTGCAGCAGGGGCGGGGGTGTGGTGGGTGAGTCGGTTGCAGGCGCGGGCACCGGCACGGCCATCGGGTAGGGGCCCAGGTTGTGCATCGCCATGCCCTGCAGCCGGGTGCGGCCCAGGGCTTCGGCGCCCACCAGCCAGTGGTGGTTGGCCTGGCCGCGCTTGAGCGTGCCGTATACGAACACCAGATGGGTGGGGTCGGCGCTGCTCATGGGGCTGGAGCGGCGGGCGGGCACTGGCGGGTGAGGTTGAAGCGGCTGAAGTCGAGAAAGCGGTCGCCGTCGCCCTGGTCGAGCACGATGTCTTCGAAGGTCTCGTCGGGCCGCAGCTGCGACGCGGGGTAAGACATGCGCGCGAACACCGGGCTGCGCACCGTTTCGTCGATGCCGTGGAACGACACCAGGATTTCGCCGTGGCGGGCCTTCAGCTGCTCGACCTCCAGCCCCGCCAGCGGGCTGTGCTCATCGATCAGGTGCATCACCGTCCACATCAGCCGGAAGTGAAACGCATGGTTGCGCACCAGCTTGAGCGTATGCACCCGCCGCATGCGCTGCCCCTCCGTGCTGTACTCGTCCATGCCCAGGAACACGTTCAGGTGACCCTCCACCAGGCTGTTGTGGTGCACGTTCGCCATGCGGAAGGTGAGGCACGGCACCCCGTTCCACGGCTGCACCGTGGCGATCTCGCTGAACAGGATCTCCGCCTTGCTGCGTGAAAAGCGGGCGAACACCAGCCCGGTGGTCACCGCCGTGAAGATCAGGCTCACCAGCGCCTGCAACGTCACCAGCAGATGTACCGTCAGCGAGCGGGGGTGCAGCACCCCATACCCGATCGTTCCGAGCGTCTGCACGCTGAAGAAAAAGGCCTCGCTGAAGCCCGCCACCGACCCTTCCGGCACGCCGCCGATGCCGGCCGGATCCAGCAGATACAGGCCGGCGAACAGCAGATTGATCGCCAGATACCCGGCCGCGATCAGCAGCAGGAAGCCCCACCATGGGCACGACAGCATCAGCCGGTAGGGCTCGCGCCATAACGAGAAGATCTGATCGATCTCGTCGGTGCGGTACACCCCCTCTTCCCGCTGCAGGTGGATCGGCTTCAGCCGCCGGGGCCTGGCTTGGGGGCGGGAGCGTGGGCGAGAGCGGGCCATGGTGCGGTGCGATGGCGTGCGGCAGGAGGGCGCATGCTGTAGCCCGCCAGCGGGCAACTTTCAGGCCTCAGCTGTGGGGTTCGATCCCCCAGGCCTCCCGTATCACAGGATGACTGAGTTCCCAGGCATGCTCCATCGGTTCGATCGGCGCCGTGCGGTTGCTGGGCTCCAGATCACGCGCCTGCATCACCTCGCGCAGCGCCTGGCGAAAGGCGTTGGTTTCCTGCAGCAACTGATCCACCGCTGTGCTGCCGCCCAACGCCTGGCGCATCGGTTCATGCCCAGACGACAGCCGCAGGCTGGAGAGATGGTCGTCGATCCAGGCCCATTCATACAGCAGCATGGCGTCGCTGCAGGCGTTCAGATGCTGGCGGTAGCTGGCGATGTGTTGCTCGACGGCCCCACTCAGCGCCGGCACCTTGCCGCCTGTGGAACCAGCCGCCAGGGGCTCAGCCGGTGCCGCCTGGCTGCGGCGATCAGCCTCGGCCCGTTCTTTGAGCCGCCCCATGATCTCGCGCAGATAGCTCAAGAGCGTTCCGGCCACTTGCCCTGCAGCGTAAGCCATCTGCCGCTTTCGGCCCTTCAGCCGGGATCCACCGGCAGCCCCTTTGCAGCTAGCGCCAGGCGGCGAGCGAGCAGCAGCGCGGGATAGAGCAGACGGGTGCGATCCGGGTTGCCGAAGATCACCTGCAACAGCCTTAACAAGCCGTCACTGGGCTCCAGTTCACTGCACAGTTTTGCCACCGCGTCAGCGCCGTGCCAGATCCGCTCTCCCTCCATCAACACGGCACCGGTTGCCAGGTTGAATCCCTGTTGCTGGAGTGCATGTCGGAGCTCCGCATCGGCGCGGCCGTCAATGATCGTGAGGCGGGGCACTCCTCCGCGCAGCTCACTTGTGCTGGCGAAATGGCGGCAGAAAGGGCAGCCGCCGTCATACACCAACTGCAACGCTGGAGTGTGGGGATCGGCGCTCACTGGGCAACTTCCAACAGGTCCGATCTTAGGAAGCAGGGGAGAGCGGTCGGATTGGGCTGGCTGAAAGGAACCCTCTGGCAAGCGATTGCCTCGTGTGGCTATATTGACCTTGTCTTACACAACAACCCCATGCTCACCGGATCTGATCTCCTGGCGAAAGTCAAGGAGCTTGGTGATGTCGGTAAATCCGAGCTTGTGCGTGCCGCTGGGTACGTCAGCACCAAAAAGGACGGCAGCGAGCGTCTCAACTTCACGGCCTTCTACGAAGCCCTGCTGGAAGCCAAGGGAGTCAGCCTCGGTTCCGCCAGCAGCAATGGCGTTGGTCAGGGCGGGCGCAAGCTCAGCTACGTCACCAAGGTCCAGTTCAATGGCAACCTGCTGATCGGCAAGGCCTACACCGCCATCCTCGGTCTGCAGCCCGGCGATGAGTTCGAAATCAAGCTCGGCAAGAAGCAGATCCGCCTCGTGCCCGTGGGTGGCGAAGAAGCCGACGAATGAGCTCCAAGGGGGTGGCACAACTCCCCTGATTCCGTCGCCGCCCCTGTCGCTCCTTGCGGATCTGGTTCTAGCGCTGGCCCATGCGTTGCTTCTAGCCGCGCGGTTCTCCTTCGTCTAGATCTGCACCGGTTTGCTGCCACCCCTGCCGTTCGATCCATTTCTGGCGTTCATGCCTGAAATGTCTCGGGCGGCATTTCCTTTGTTCGGGTCTGATTTCAGCTTTTGGTGCTGCAGCATCGACACGTTGGTGTGATCGCTGGCCGGCGAGCTCTGAGGATGGCCGCCATGGAACATCCACGCGTTCGTTTCTGGTTCAACCGCGCACCCTGGCTGGCGGCTCTGGCCGCAGCGGCCCTGCTCAGCGGCTGCCAGGGGCAAGGGCCCGAGGCGCCCCGATCCGATGGCCCCCGCCCCAGCTGGGAGGTGCAGACCCTCGCGGATCCGGGCCTGCCGCGGCGCTCCGAGCCCGAGCTGGCCCGCTGCGCCGCCGCCATCGGCCTGGCGCCGGAACGCAACCAGCCCGCCGATCCCACCAACTTCGGCGAACGCCAGCCCGCTGATGCCTTCGGTCGTGCGGTGCCGGCCGGGCCGGCCCTGATCGTGCTGCACGAAACCGTGATCGATGAAGCGCAGACCCTGGCCCTGTTCCGCACCCCGCACCCCAACGACAACGACCAGGTCAGTTACCACCTGGTGATCAACCCCGCCGGCGATCGGCTGCGCATCGTTCCCGATGCCAACCGCGCCTATGGCGCCGGCATGTCGGCCTTCGGGGATTTCACGGTGCGGATCCGGCCTACCTCGGTGGGCTCGGTCAACAACGTGGCGCTGCACCTCGCCCTGGTGTCACCCGCCGATGGCCGTGGCGACACCCCCGGCCACTCCGGCTACACCGACGCCCAGTACCGTTCCGCCGCCGCCCAGGTGCTGCTGTGGCAGGCGCGTTTCGGCATCCCGCTCAGCCGCCTCACCACCCACGCCGCCGTCGATCGCAGCCACTCCCGCTACGACCCGCGCAGCTTCCGCTGGGACCAGTTCATGGCCCACTACCGCCTGGCCGCCAAGGCCTGCGGCTTCACCGCCTACGACACCGAGCGGGCCACCTACTGATGGCGGCGGCTTCGTAACGAAGTTCAAAGATTTCTGTTACGCTTTGCGAAGCACCTCGCTACCCACCCCATGACCAACAGCACCACCCCTTCCCGCTTCGGTTTCGTTGCCTTCGCCGAAACCTGGAATGGCCGTCTGGCGATGCTCGGCTTCGTGATCGGCCTCGGCACCGAGCTGCTCACCGGCCAGGGCATCCTCTCCCAGATCGGCCTCGGCTGAACCCAGGCCCACCCACTGCCCACGGCAGGTCGATCGCCTCGGGCGGTCCACCTGCCGTGGGCTTTGCTATTGGGAGCTGAGCCCTGCCTGATCCGGTCGCCCACGCCCCCTTCTCCCTGCCATGGCCCACGCCCTCTGCTTCGTTCTTCACGGCAGCGCCACCGGCGCCTCCAGCGGGCCGCCCCAGTGGTCAGAGCTGCTGACCCAGCAGCACGAGGCGATCACGGAGGCCCAGTCGCTCAGGATTTTTCGCTGCCCCCCCGGCTGGGACGGCTCCCTCGATGAGCTGGTGAGTGCCGGCCGGGCCAACGCCGCCGGCGACGACCCGTTCGTAGCGTTGCCAGACGCTTCCGCCGAAAGCTCGCCGGCCCGGCGGTTGCTCTGCAACGCCACCATTCCTCGCTTCGCGGCGGAGCGTCTCTGGCTCAGCGTCTACGACCTGGAGAGTGAAAACGCCTCGCCGCAGCCGGAACCCCGCCAGCTGCGGCTGCTCGACAGTTTCCCGCTCGCCGCTGCGGCCAACGAAACCTGCTGGTTCTTCCCCACCGACGACGGCCGTTACCTCTCCTGCGCCACCAATGAACAGGTGCGCTGCCTGCCCGGATTCACCCCCGAGCTGCGCTTCAGCGACACCCCCTTCGCCTACGACCGTGCCGGCATCAAGGTGCTGTGGTCGTTGATGGCCGATGAGGAACGCCTGCGCTGCGTTGGCCTCACCTACGAGCGGCGCCGCGTGGATTTCCCGCTGATCGAGCGCCAGCGCTCCGTCGACACCACCTGGATGGCCTTTCAGGTGGACAGCCAGGCCGAACAACCTCTGCAGGTGACCTCCACGATCACCACGTACCAGGGCTGATCCGGGCCCTGCAGTGTTGAGCTCACTGCAGGGTCATGCGCCATCAAAAAACCGGCCGGAGCCGGTTGATGGTTTCAGCTTCGATGCTCTCGATGCGGCGGTTGGGGCCCCGCTCAGCTGGCACGTTCAGCTGGCCTGGTTGTAGAGGCTCTCGAGCCGTTCGCGGCTGAGGTCGACGTACATCACCGAATCGCCTGGTTCCGGGGCTTCGGGATGGGGGCGGGGGGCTGAGGGAGCGGCGCGCCAGTCAGTCTGGCGGAGGTTCTGGCGCATCAACGCAAAGGCGCCGCCAGCGATGGCCGCGAAACAGGCGAAGTAGAAGAAGGCAAACAGTGCGTCCATGGGTACATCCTTTTAACCACTCTAGTGTGACGTTCTGTTAAGCGTGGCTCCATTCAGGCCTTGCTGTGCAGGCCAGCCCTTCTGGCCGCTGGACGCCTTCGCCCTCTGGCCTCACTGCACGCTTTCGCCCTTCCGGCCGCCCTCGCCCACACGCAGCGGACCCCCCTGGTGCTCTAGCCAGCCGGAGCGGAACCCGGCCGCCCGCGCCGCCTCCCGCACCTCCCGGTAGCGCTCGGCGCCATCCGGGCTCACCACCGCCACGATGTGATGGCGGCTGGTGCTGTAGGTGCGGATCCAGTTGCGGAAGGCACCGGCGCTCATCACCGCGGCGGGCCGGGGATCCAGCACCAGCTGGCCCTGCTCCGCTGTCACGAAGAAATAGCGCTGCAGCAGGCCTTCACCACCCAGCCCCAGGGGGCGCAGCCCATCGGCGCTCACGAACACGAACAGCGGCTCGGTGCCTACGTCCCGCACCTGCGGCAGCCGCAACTGCACTGGCGGGCGGCGGGGCGGTTTGGTTGTCTGCGGCAGCGGTGTTGGCAGCGGCGTGGCGGGCGCGGCCGCTGCTGGTTCCCGTTGCTCAGGCGCTGACGAGGGCCCGCCTCGCACTGACAGCGCCATCACCACGGCCGTGAGCATCAGCACCCCCAGCACGTTCATGAACACGTCGATCAGGCTGTCGAACGACAGCTCGGTGTGCCCCTGACGGCCGCTGCGTCTCAGCGCCATGGCGTGCGCGCTCCCTCGCCGATCGGCTCGTAGCCCAGCTGCGCCCCGGTGCTGCGCAGGGCGCCCACCAGCGGTTGCACCGCTGCGAAACAACTGCCGGCGACGGCGAGATAGATGTAATCAGTGCGCACCGCCTCGGCGATCAGCTCCGGCGGCACCAGGTCCAGATCCCAGCGGGCGGTGATGCTGCCGTTGATTGGATCGTGCCGTTCCACCTGGCCGTCGCGGCAGAGCAGGAAGGTGGTGGAGCCGGTGATCGGCACCCCATCGGCGCTGTTGAGCGCCACCAGCGGGGACGACGCGGCGGTGGGCACCTGCATCCACGGATCCGCGATCGGTTTCGCTGCCGCCGCCGCCGGTTTCGCGGTGGGCTTGCTGCGGGGCTCGACCCGGGCCGTGCGGCCGCGGTCCACCCCGAGCGAGAGCGCCAGCTCGGAGATCACCAGCAGCACGATCACCATCACGGCGCTGAGGATGTCGAGGAAGCCGATCAGATCGATCGACGCGTGCCTACGGCGCCGGGCTGGTCTCATCACGGCTCAGGCGGGGGAAGAATCCGTCGTTGAGGGCTGTTTCGATTTCACCGGCCAGCTGGTATTCGCTCCGTTCGCTGATGCTCATGAGCACCATGCACAGCACTGCCGTGATGATGCCCAGCAAGGTGGTGTCGAAGGCGGTGGAGAGCCCGCCGGTCACCGCCGTGAGGCTCGACTTCACCTTGTCGAGATCCTCCACATTGGCCAGCAGACCGGAAAAACCACCGATCGAGATCGAGATGCCCAGCACCGTGCCGAGGAATCCGAGCATCGGCAACACCCAGATCATCGTGCGGGTCACGCCGTAGCCGTCTTCGATGTCGGCCTGGGTGAGGGCGATGTCGTCCTGATGCAGCTCGCGGGTGGCCCCGCGGGAGCGGGAATCCTGGAAGCAGCGCAGCAGCCGGCAGAGGCGATTGGCGATCAGGCTGCGGCGCTGGCCCAGCAGGATCAACATCGTGCGCACATCGGAATCGGCCGGGCGCAGATCCACCAGCCCGCGGGGCACCCAGTCGCGGCCCACCTGGCGCCGCTCCCGGCGGCACACGATCAGGCGCCGCAGGCAGTAATCCACCACCGTGATCGCGATCGCCAGCGTGATCGGCTGGGTCACGCCCCGCTCCAGCAGGAAGGCGCCCACGGCGCTACCGCGGTAGGGGGTGGCGGCGAATACCAGGGCCAGGGTCAGGATCACCCCCACCACGATCGAGAGCAGGGCGGGGCTGCGGATCCAGCGCCGCGGCGGCAGATCCAGCAGGGCAGGCGCGAGATCCTCGAAGTCGCTGGCGGCCGGCCCGGGCGTGTCGATCATCGGCGGGCCATGGGACTCCGAGGCAGCGGCGGGGGCGACGGCGAATGGTGGCGGGCGCTGGTGCCGGCTTCGACGTTAGGGCCGACTCCCCTGGTGGTTGGCAGCGGCAGGCTGCCGCGCACGGGCCCCAAAGCAAGGTCTCGCCCCCGGCCCCTGCACCGGTTTTCTTAGCCTCAGTCCATGACGGCCACCGCTCTCACGCTTCTGTACGACGGAGCCTGCCCGCTCTGCCTGCGCGAGGTGGCGTTACTGCGCCGCCGCGATGCCGGCCGGGGCCGGCTGGCGTTCGTCGATATCGACGCCCCCGGCTACGACCCCGCTGCCTATGCCGGCATCAGTTACCGCGACGCGATGGGCCGCATCCATGGCCTCAGCTCCGATGGCACGGTGCTGCGCGATGTGGCGGTGTTCCGCGAGGCCTACCGGCAGGTGGGTCTGGGCTGGATCTATGCCCCCACCAGCTGGCCTCTGCTGGGCCCGGCCGTCGACGCCATCTACCGGCTTTGGGCCGCTTGGCGGCTGCGCCTCACCGGCCGCCCCGACCTTGACACCCTCTGCGCCCGCCAGGCCGCCCACTGATCTCCGCGCCGGGCCGCCCGCTCAGCGCTGCGATGCTCTGCCTCAGCCCGTACCCCCAACCCGTTGCCCCATGACTGATCCCTCCGTGCCGCCCCTTACCGCCGCCTCGCTGCAGGCCCTGTTCACCAAGCCCTATGGACAGCCGGCCCCCACGCCGGAGCAGTGGCGTGCCGTGTATGCCGAGAACGTGCATTTCAGTGATCCCACGCAGGAGGCCACCGGCATCGATGCTTACCTCGCCGCCCAGGAGGGGCTGATGAAGCGCTGCGACGACGTGATGCTGCGCTCCGAAGCGGTGGTCGTCAGCGACCGGACCGCCTTCGTGGAGTGGGTGATGGGTCTGCGGATCAAGGGCGTGGAGTTTGTCTATCCCGGCACCACCCGCCTGCTGCTGGATGAGGCGGGCAGGATCGTCGACCACCGCGACTACTTCGACTTCGTGGGCCCCACCTTCGCCCCGGTGCCCGTGATCGGCCCCTTCGTGCGCTGGATGTACCGCCGCTTCGTGAGCTGAAGCTGCTCACCGGAGCGGTGCGAGCAGGGGAAGGCGGCACAGACAGGGCTGTGGAGGGGGCCCATTGGTCCTGCCTGATCCTCAGCCTTTCAGCTCACTATGGGCGCTCAGCGGATCTTCAGTTCCTGCCTTGGGATTGGCTGTGTGAGTGATCGAGAGGGCAAAGCAGAATGATCAGGGTCGGAAAAATTGATAGGCAGGCATGAGTGAACTATTAGAGAGAAGTGAGAGGCTCTTGGCTCATTCTGTGCTTGACCCTTATCTACAAATGAGTAAAACTAGCGCTCATATCAAGGTGCTTCAGATTGCAGCCTTGCCTGGCCATTGTTTGTTCTCTCTGATTCCGGTGGACCAGCACCCAGCTTCAGCCATGGGCCAGGGCTTTGGATCCGTCGACCCGGGTTGCGGACCCCTGACCCCACCCCAGGAGAATCCGCAAACAGGCACTGCGGGCATTGATCTTGCGGCCGCCCCTGCGCCTTCTGGGACAAACCCATACATCCCGGCCCATCGCGATCCTGGCTACGAGGCGCTCGTGTATCGCTGCAAACTCGAACTGCAAGCCGAGCGCAAGAAGGCTGATCAGTTCCTTTCGCCAGCCTGTACAGAGATCAGCGGCAACAATCCCGCGTGAACCATCTGCGGGGGTGTGTCGCGCCACTGCCTGCCGGCAACCCCACGGCCTGCCGGCGACCCCACGGCCTGGCCGCCTCAGAACCCTGAGCCGGGGGTCTGCAGGAAGGCGAGTTCTTCGCTGCTGGAAACCCGCGCGAGGGAGTCGTTGCGGTGCGGGAAGCGGCCGAAACGGGCGATCACCTCAAGGTGGCGGCGGGCAAAGGCGGCGGTGCGCGCATCGGTGAACTGCTCGAACAACGGGCCGGCCGCCTCTTGAACGGCCAGGTCTTCCGCATGCATCAGGGGCATCAACCAGAACTGCCGCCGGGCCTGGTCGGTTTCGGCCGCTACCCAGCCGTTCGCCACCGCGCTCTGGCTGAGCGCCAGGGCCGCACCATCGCCGCTGAACGCCATGGCGGAGCCCCGCCAGATCTGGCGGGGAAACTGATCGAGCAGCAGCACCAGCGCCAGGCCGGTGTGCGGCTGCCGGCCCCAGGCCGCCAGCTCTCCGGCCACCGCCTGGCGGGTGAGGCCGATGAACCGCTCCCGCACCTGGTGGTCGAAGGCCGGATCCTTGAGGAACCACTGGCTGGGCGACGCGGCTTCAAACCAGAAGGCCAGTACCTCCGCCCCCAGCTCCTCGGCAGCAGCAGCCATCAGCCTTCAGCAGTTGCCCGCATCCTGATCGGCCGGCTGGGGCTGCAGATCCTGCGGCCCCTCAGATGGTGATAGGTCGTTATTCCCACTCTTTACAGTCGGTTTCCGCGAGCAGCTGAGGATCAAGCTCATGCGCCTTGGACTCTGTCTGTCGGGCCTGTTGCTGCCCTCCTGCCTGGTGCTGCTCAGCGGTGATGCCCTGGCCAGGCCCAGCACCGAGTCCGTCGCCCAGTCTTCGGGCCAGCCGAGCGATCCGGCGGCAGGCCTGCAGCTGGATCCGGCCGCCTTTCGTGCCGTGATCGGCCAGCCGCCCGCTCCCGCCAGCCAGGCGGAACGCGACGATCTGGCGATCCTGCGCTGGAACCAGCGCACCCGCACGGCAGAGGGAGTGTTACTCAGCTGGCACTTCCTCAACCGCAATCTCAGCGTGTTTGATGCCGCCATCGGCACCAACCTGCAGGACGCCTCACCGACGCTTTACCAGGGCCTTCCTGCGTTCCTCAGCCGTGCCGACACCCTCAAGAATCAGCTCAAGAATGCCGTTGCCCGGCCGCGCCCCTTTCTGAGCCACCGGGATCTCAGGCCCTGCCTGCCGCTGGAATCGGGTTGGTCGTTCCCCAGTGGCCATGCCACCTGGTTTGCCACGGCGGCCCTGCTGCTGGCCGATGTCGTGCCGGAACGGCGGGAACGGCTGCTGCTGGTGGGTAGCCAGGGGGGCCATGTCCGTGCCTACTGCGGCGTGCATTACCCCAGTGATGTGCTGGCGAGCCAGCGCCTGGCCAAGGCGATCAGCCAACAGGTGATCGCGTCTCCCCAGTGGCAGGCGTTCCGGCAGCAGGTGGCGCAGGATCGCCAGCGGCTGCTGGTGGCCCCGCCCGCCGGTCTGCCGGTGCTCACCAACGCCTCAACAGATAGCGAGGGGCTCTAGCCCTCCGCCGAGCCTCAGCCGTGACACTCGCAGCCGCAGCCGGCGTGGCAGGGTTCACCGTTGGGGTGGCCACTGGCGCAGGCGTCGCTGCAGAACAGCAGGGCGCCGTTGCGGAAGGGGGTGTCGGCCTTCACGCTGCAGTGGCAGCCGGGGCAGGCGCACTGGGTGGTGGTGGCTTTCTCCAGGGTGGCATTCATAGCCTTTCCGCGAGCAGGTTTCTGCCTCCACTCTGCTGCCGCTGCCGCCCAGCCGCTTCATTCTGAAACCGGATGGAGCGGCGCCATCGCCGTGCAGAGGCTGGCGGCGGGCACACAACTTCATGGACGAGTGTGTCTGTGCTTCTCCGCACCTGGCCATTGCGCGGCCCGCAAGCGGTCGCAGCATGACGAAACCGAAGCACCAGGATGTTCCGACCGTGCTGCATACCATTCCGCTCCTGGCCGCCACCTGTCTGGCGGGATTTGCGATGTTGCAACTGCTATTCAGCGCTGGCAATTGGTAGGGGGTGCTGGATTTTCTGGCAAGAGAACGGACAGATTCAAGCCCAGCCATGAAGGCGTGGTGCGGAAGCTGGAGAGTGCGCTCTGCATCCCCATCACCGGATCCCCTTCCCATCGCTACGGCTGGCGATGGGCCTCTCCGTCACGCGCGTTACCACCGGCACCTCTGCTCCGCGGCCAACGGACACCGCCGCTCCCACCAGCCCGAGTGCTGCCGCCAAACGAAACGCCAACTGCTGCGCCCCCAGAAAGGCCTCCAGCTGGGACCCGCCAAGCCGCGCACCCACCTCCCCCGCCAGTGCTGCTTCTGCCCCTGCTGCGCCGAGGCCGCTGGCGAGCAGTGATGCCGCCAGCGCCGCCCCGATCGCCTGTCCGAAGTTCCGAGCCATCGACAGGAAGCCGTTCGCCACACTGAGGTGCTCGGCAGGAACCGTGTTGAGCGTGGCGCTGTTGTTGGGGGGATGGAAGAGCCCGCCGCCCATGCCCAGCAGCATCAGCGGCCAGATAATGCTGGCGGTGGAGGCGTCGGGACCCAGCCAGGACAGTCCGACCAGGCCTGCACTGATGCAGAGCATCCCTGCTGTGCTGAGGGTTCGCGCACCGATCCGATCGCCCTGGCTGCTGACCGTCAGGCTCGTGGCCGTGAGAACCAAGGAGAGCGGCACGATGAGCACACCCGCCATCACGGGCGAGCGTCCCAGCACAAGTTGCGCATACAACGGCAGCAGGAAATAGCAGGACACCGCGGCAACGAAGTAGAAGGCGGCGGCCACCGAGCCACAGGTGAAGGCACGCCGTCGCAACAGTTCGAGATTCAGCAGCGGTATCGGCAGGCGTCGCTCCACCTGCACGAACAGGGCCAATGCCACCACGCCGCCCAGCAGGATCGCCAGGCTGGCTGGTTTCAGTCCAGCCTCGGAGAGTTGTTCAATCACCAGGAAGGGAGCACTGGTGGCCACGACTGCCAGCACGGCACCCGTCCAGTCCATGGCGGTGCGGTCCAGGCTGCGGGGGCGGGCCTTGAGGATCCGGAGGCTGAGGATCAGTCCGGCCAGGCTCACCGTGAGGATCACCAGAAAGAGGGAGCGCCAGCCGAACTGGCCGATCAGCAGGCCGCCGAGCACCAGCCCCGTGACCTGAGCCAGCGCCAGGATCGAGGCATTGACGGCCATGGCTTTGCGCCGCTCCTGCTTCGGGAAGACGGCGGTGATCTCGGCCATCACGTTGGCCAGCACCAGGCCGCCGCCCACACCCTGGAGAACGCGGAAGGCGATCAGGGTTTCCACCGTGGGGGCCAGCGCACACAGGACCGACGTCACGACGAGGACGCCCATGCCGATCACGACGATGCGGCGGCGTCCCCAGATGTCGGCCAGGCGGCCGGCCGGCAGCAGGGTGACCGTCACGGTAAGCATGTAGGCGACGATCACCCATTTCAGAACCGATAGGCCAACGCCGAACTCACGCGCCATCGCCGGCAGGGCGAGTGTGACGATGAACCCATCCATATAAACAACGAAGTTGCCGCATTCCACGGCGGCCAGGGTCCACCAGCGATCGGGATTAGGCGGGGGCGTCTCTGTTTGTGTGAGGGCAGCTGGGTTGTCTGAGACCATGGCAGTGTGTGCCCTGATAGAGAAGCCTTCGATGCCTGACTCTAAAGGAACGTGCTGGTCGTGGAAGGCAGCGAGCCGCTGCTGAAGCATTCACAGGGATCGATAGCCAGGGCCCGACTGACCCTATGGTCGAACGATCATGCAGGTGGACGGGATTGGCAGGGACCTCTGTCTGCACGTGGTGATGAGAGCCATCGCCCTTTTCTGTCTTGTCGTTGGGTTGGCAGGATGAAGGATTGTGCCGTTGGCGAATGCTTGACCATCACCTTCGCAGGGGTCCATGCGCCCCATTTCCATCCCCATTTCTGCCCTGGCCCATGACCGATACCGGAATCCGCCGGCTGCCACGCTTGCTCACTTCCGTCAGGCGCAGGCGCGGCTGAAGCCTGCGGTAACCGTGCGGCTCCAGTAGACCGTCATCCCAGCAAGCTCTCATTGCGACGGGCTAAGCCTCAGATCTCTTTTTGCCCTCTGAGCTGAACCGTCTGGTTTCATGAGCAGTAGGTTGAATCATGACGACCCGTCGTGAATTTGTGGTCACCGCACTGGCCACCGCAGCCGGCACTGCCACCGCCAGTGCCGGCATCTCTTCATGCTCACCGGAGCCCAGTGCTGACAGCTATGAAGCCTCAGTGGATCGCACCTGGCGTCACAGCAAGGCCGCGTCCGGCGGCATGCCTTCTCTGCTGCATGAGCTTGTGCGCTACGCCACTCTGGCGCCGTCCAGCCATAACACGCAGTGCTGGAAGTTCCGCCTCCTCGATGGCGCCATCTCGCTTGAGCCGGATCTTTCACGACGCTGCCCTGCTGTCGACCCGGAGAACCACCATCTGTTCGTCTCCCTCGGCTGTGCCGCCGAGAACCTGAGCCAGGCGGCTTTGGCCCATGGGTGGATGAGCCACTCCGGCTTTGATGCGGCAGGGGGCACTGTCTTGCGCTTCGCCTTAACGCCGACAACACCCGTCGCGTCAACACTGTTTCAGGCGATTCCCGAGCGCCAGAGCACACGTGGTGAGTATGACGGCCAACCCCTTGCTCGCGATGAACTGGAACTGTTGGTGAAGGCCGGTACGGGCGCCGGTGTTCAGCTGATTGTCCTGACCGAACGCAAGGCCATGGAGACGCTCCTGGAGTCTGTCGTTCAAGGCAACACGATCCAGTTGAATGATGCCGCCTTCGTGGCTGAATTGAAGCAGTGGGTCCGATTCAACGGCCGTGAGGCGGTTCGAACGGGGGATGGACTCTACGCTGCATCGTCTGGCCATCCGTCTGTGCCGACATGGCTGGGACGCCTGCTTTTCAGCCTGCTGCTTTCACCGAAAGGCGAAAACGAGACGTACGCCAAGCATGTGCGCAGTTCTGCCGGTATCGCGATCTTCGCCTCGGAATCCCCAACGCCGCAGCAGTGGGTGGAAGTGGGGCGTTGCTATGAGCGCTTTGCCCTGCAATCGGCAGCCTTGGGTATTCGCACTGCGATGCTCAATCAGCCCGTAGAGGTGTCCACGCTGCGCCCGCAGCTTGCTGATGATCTGGCTCTCGGAGGGTGGCGGCCCGATCTTGTCGTCAGGTTCGGCCGAGGTCCCAAGCTGCCGTCTTCACTGCGACGGCCACTGCAGGAGGTCTTGATTTGATTCGCACGGCTGCGCTACCACTGATGGATTGATGGATCGTCTCCCCTTTCGAGCCATCAAGGCTGGAATCACCTACTTCGTATTGGTGTTCGGTGTGGGCTTTGTGCTGGGTGTGATTCGTGTGACACTGCTTGTGCCGCGCCTTGGTGAACGGACGGCGGAGCTCATTGAAATGCCGTTCATGTTCGTGGCCATTGTGGTGTCGGCCCGTCTGATCATCTGGCGTTTTCGTCTTCCCGCCAGTGCCATGGTGCGCCTAGGGGCTGGATGTCTTGCGCTGGGTCTGTTGGTTGGCGCCGAGGTCTTGGTTGCAGTTGCCATTCAGGAGCGCACGCTTGGCGAGTATGTAGCCAGCCGGGATCCAGTTTCTGGTGGTGTCTATCTGGCCATGCTGGTGCTGTTTGCTGTGATGCCGCTTGTTCTGGCGCGCCTCCCATCGGCTTCCCGTGTGTGAGGCTTCTCCATCATCCAGCCACCTATTGCCTGATGATGCCGCGCCTTGTCGTTGGTTCCCAGCGCCGCACAGACAAGTTGCGAGGAGTGCCCCATCACATCGGCAGCATCGGCAGACAGTGCGCCTTGATTCCATGCACAGAATCTATACACAACATGCATGCACGGATTCCATACACAGCTTCCCTGCATCAGAGCCTTGCCGCTGAACTCAATGTGTGGGGGCCTCCGGTCTTCCGGCATTGTGAGTTGTCGGCACATCAACCCCACGAGCCCAGGCTTTCGCTCAGATCTGTCAATGCCTGTAAGCTACGTTCACCAGCCTCCAATCTGATCAGTGATGGCATCAGCCCGGTTGCTTGCTCTCGCGGCCATCAGCTGCGGCACCCTTGCCTGCTTCCCCTGCGGCGCCCATGCGCAGAATATGGAAGATGATCTGATCATGCACTACTGCACCAATGCCGTCAACGCTGAAGTTGCCCTTTCGGGCAAGCCAGCGCCCGCCGGTCTGGCTACGTACACGTGCACCTGTGTCGTTGATCAGGTGCACCAACGTGTGAGCATCAGCAATGCCAAGACAATCTGCAAGCAGCAGGCTGCCACCAAGTTTGGTCTCTGACTTTATGCTGGGATAGAGAAACAGTGGCGTTGATCATTGTGTAGACACGCTGGCTTTTCCAGTGGACAGCCCTCAAGCGGTTGGTCTTGGGTTTGTTGAGGAACAACGACCCCTCCCCTGTCTCACACCGGGGAAGACTGACTCACCTCCGAGCGATCCTCAGGCTGCAGCTGTTTGATTGCTCGGGGGTCGATACTCGACTCTTCTGATGGCTTCATCGGCATCACCAGCTGCGCCAAGAAGCCAACGCGGATAGAGAGTCACCCTGCCAGCTTGTCATTGTTCCTCACCAGTGCAGACAATCAAACTGTTGATTGTTTTGTGACAGCTAGTTGCTTGTGAATCAGTCCCCATTCAGCCCGCTGCTTCTCTTGTGCGACGTTGTCGCTGACAGCATGATCCCCAAGCTGATCATCAAGAGATTGCCCCTTTTCTTCTTCGACATCCTTGGGATCACTCCTGGGCCGATCAAGTCGAGCTCCACCCATGCGATTGCGATGATGCTGCCAGAGCGTACGGTTGGCTCGAGTCCGATGAATCCTGTCGGCATCGATCAGCAGGCAGGCCTCAGGCACCACTGACAGCTCCCGGCAGTGTGGCCAGGTTGACAGCTCGCCGGTTTGCCACCGACCTGCCAGGGGGCGCCCACGTGCGGCCATGTCTTCGCTGGCTCTTTCCTCTCTGGGATTGGCTTTTCTGGGATGGGCGATGCCGGTTTCGAACCAGCGACATCCTGCTTGTAAGGCAGGCGCTCTACCGCTGAGCTAATCGCCCCAGGTGCGCATTCTGGCCGTGTCACCCCCCATGCTGGCAACCATCCGGCGCCCGCACCTCGATGGCCAGTGGCCGCAGCCACGACCGCGCCATCTGTTGGCTATGCGTGCCCTTCGGGCTGCTGTGGTGGCCGTGGCTCGGTCTGGCCGGGGTGGTGAGCGGCTGCAGCAGCTTCCTGGTGGGGGGCTTGTGGCTGTCCCCCGACCTCGACACTGTCTCGCGGCCGCTGCGCCGCTGGGGGCCGCTGGCGGTGCTCTGGTATCCCTATCGCCGCTGCCTGCGGCACCGCTCGATCGCCTCCCACGGTCCGCTGCTGGGCACCGCCCTGCGCCTGGCCTACTTGGCGGTGTGGCTGCTGGTGCTCAGCCTGCTGCTGCAGCCCTTTGGCGCCCCCTCCCCGCGCACACTCGCCGCTGGACTGCAGACGTTGTGGAGCGTCCACGGCCCGCTGGTGCTGGTGGGCCTGGCCGGGCTGGAAGCCAGCAGCTGGCTGCATCTGCTCCAGGACGGCGACCCCGATGTGCGGCTACCGCGCCGCTGGCGCCCCCGGCGCCGGCGCCCGCGCGGCGTCAGCGCCCGGTCCGTGAGACGGTGAGGGGCAAGGGCGCTGCGCCCCCCTCATGCCTCGCCATGCCAGCTGAATCCGATCCCAGCGCATCGCGTGAAGTCGCGGCTCTGATCGCCGTGGTGGAGCGCCTGCGCGATCCCGTGCAGGGCTGCCCCTGGGACCTGGAGCAGACCCACAGCTCCTTGATCCCCTACGTGCTGGAGGAGGCCCACGAGGTGGCCGACGCCATCCGCCATGGCGACGACGCCCACCTGCAGGAGGAACTGGGCGACCTGCTGCTGCAGGTGCTGCTGCATGCGCAGATCGCCAGCGAGGCCGGGCGCTTCGATCTGGCCGCGATCGCTCGCGACCTGCGCCACAAGCTGGTGCGCCGCCATCCCCATGTGTTCGCCGCCGCGGCTGAGGCCAACCGGGGCCTGGCCGGCGACAGTGCCGCCGTGCGCCGCAGCTGGGAGGCGATCAAGGCCGAGGAGCAGGAACAGGAGCACCACCGGCAACAAGAGCAGGTCGCTGCCGTCAGCAGTGAGCCCAACACTGGTGAGCCGTTCACCGGCCAGCCCGGCTCGGCGCCGCTCAGTGCCCGCCTGGCCCGCAAGCTGCGTGGTCAGCCGGCGCTGGCGGGCGCCATGACCCTCTCGCGCAAGGCCGCCGCCGCCGGCTTCGAGTGGGAAAGCATGGCGGGCGTGTGGGCCAAGGTGGAAGAGGAACTGGCCGAGTTGCGCGAGGCGGTGGCCAGCGGCGATCGCGCCCATGCCGAATCGGAGCTGGGCGATGTGATCTTCACGCTGGTGAATGTGGCCCGCTGGTGCGGGCTCGATCCCGACGAGGGCCTGGCGGGCACCAACCGCCGCTTCCTCGACCGTTTCTCCCGCGTGGAAGCGGCCCTGGGCGGGGACCTCAGTGGCCAGAGCATCGAACGGCTGGAGGGGCTGTGGCAGCAGGCCAAGGCGCAGATCCGCGCCGCCCAGGACAGCTGAAGCCGCTGGCGTCTCAGTCGTCGCTGAGCCCCTGGCGGGAACGGCGCTGGCCCTTGATGGCGCTGCGCAGCCGCTTGGCCGTGAGCCGTCGCTCCACGGCCCCGCGGCCCGGCCGGGTGGGGCGACGGGGCTGCGGCGGTGGGGCGATCGCCTCCGCCAGCAGCCTCACCAGCCGGCGTTCGGCGGCCTGGCGGTTCAGCCACTGCGAGCGGTGTTCGGAGGCGGCAATCACCAGCACCCCATCCACCAGGCGCCCCTCCAGCCGGCGCAGGGCCCGCTGGCGCAGCACGGGCGTCAGCGCGCTCGACGCGGCCAGGGCGAACACCAGCTCCACCCGCGAATCGGTGGTGTTCACGCTCTGCCCCCCCGGGCCGCCCGAGCGCGAGAAGCGCCAGCTCAGTTCAGCGGCCGGAATCCGCACCGACGCTGTCACGGTCAGATCAGAAGCCATGGCCCCAGGCTGCCAGAACCCGGCAGGGGGCGCCGCGCGGCCAGGTGCGCCGCGACACCGCCACGGAACGCTTAGCTGGGAAGCAATGCTCCGCTGTGCGATGCCCGATCCCGTCGTCTTCGATCCCACGCCCAGTTCCAGCGCGGCTGCCGGCCCCGGCTGGGTGGATGAGATCCACCAGGGCGTTCGCTACGGCCTGGAGGCCGAGGTGCTGGTGGAGCGCTCCAGTGCGTTTCAGCGCATCACCGTGATCGACAGCCGCACCTACGGCAAGGCCCTGCTGCTCGACGGCTGCTGGATGACGGCCGAGCGGCAGGAACGGCACTACCACGAACCGCTTGTGCACCCCGCCCTCTGCGCCGCTGAGCGGATCGAGCGGGTGCTGGTGATCGGTGGCGGCGATGGCGGCACGGCCCGCGAATGCCTGCGCCACCCGGGCGTGGTGCAGCTCGACATGGTCGAGATCGACGGGGAGGTGGTGGAGCTCTGCCGGCAGCATCTGCCTGGGTTGGGGGGCGGCGCCTGGAGCGACCCCCGCTTCCGGCTCACCATCGGCGACGGCATCGCCTGGGTGGCCGCCGCCGCCACTGCCAGCTACGACGTGGTGATCGTGGATGGCTCCGACCCGGCCGGCCCTGCCGAGGGTCTGTTCAACCGCGCCTTCTTCGAGCACTGCCGCCGCCTGCTGCGGCCCGGTGGCGTGTTCGCCACCCAGAGCGAATCGCCCGAGGCCTTCCGCGCCGTGCACGTGGCCACGGTGCGGCTGCTGCGGGAGGTGTTCGGCCATGCCGATCCTCTCTATGGCTGGGTGCCCATGTACCCCAGCGGCTGGTGGAGCTGGACCTTCGCTGCCACCGACGGGCCCCGCTACCGCCGGGCCCTGCCGGAGCGCGCCGCGTCCGTGGCCGAGGGCTGCTCGATCTGGAGCCCCCGCTGGCAGGCCGGTGCCTTCGAGGCGGTACCCGCCGCGATCGAACGGGAGCTGCAGGCATGAGCAACGCCTCTCCCATCGAGCTGTCCGCCGCCGACCCTTCCAGCGGCGAGCCTTCCGCTGCCGAGCTCTTCGCCACCGAGGGGGCGATCTTCATGGCGGCCCGGCGGGATCCGGCCGGCTGCCGCGTCGGCCTGTTCGGCGTGCCCTACGACGGCACCACCTCCTTCCGCCCCGGCACCCGCTTCGGGCCGGCGGCGATCCGGGAGGTGAGCAGCGGGCTGGAAACCTATGACCCGCAGCTGGATCTGGATCTGGAGGATCTGGCCTTCGCCGATCTCGGCGCCGTGGACATTCCCTTCGGAGCGCCCGAGCCGGTGGTGGCGGCCGTGCGCCAGGCCACCGAGGCGGTGCTGGCGCACGGACTGCGCCCGCTGATGCTGGGCGGCGAGCATTCGATCAGCAGCGGCGCGGTGGCGGCGGTGGCCAGCCGCCATCCGGATCTGGTGATGGTGCAGCTCGATGCCCACGCCGATCTGCGTGACAGCTGGCTGGGCACGCGCCACAGCCATGCCTGCGCCATGCGCCGCTGTCTGGAGGTGCTTCCCAGCGGCGTGCTGCGCCAGATCGCCATCCGCAGCGGCACACGCGAGGAGTTCAGCGAGCTGCGCCGCACAGGCCGCCTGGTGGGCCGCGCCGGCGGTTGCGGCCTGGCACCGGAGCTGTTGCAAGCGGATCTGGCCGCGGCGCTGCAGCCGCTGCGCGGCCGGCCGCTTTATCTCACCGTCGACCTTGACTGGTTCGATCCGGCCGTGATGGCGGGCACCGGCACACCGGAACCGGGCGGCTTCCTCTGGGGCCACTTCGCCGCCCTGCTGGAGGAGCTGCGCCACCACGATCTGGTGGCGGCCGATGTGGTGGAACTGGCGCCGATGCTTGACCCCAGCGGCTGCAGCGCCGTGCTGGCCGCCAAGGTGACCCGCAGCCTGCTGCTGCTGCTGGGGCGCGAACGCCCCAGTGCGGGTCAGTAGCAATAGGAGCCGCTGGTGCGTTGCTCGCGCAATCGCTCGTGCTGCTGACCGATCAACACCACCGCCAGGGTGGGGTGGTTGTGGAGCAGGTTGAGGAAGCGAAGGCGACCGAGCCGCACCAGCTCCACCGGGGTGCGTGCCAGGGCCTCGTTGCGGAAGAAGCCACCCCGCCAGACGATGTCCTGGTAACTGAACAGTTCGCCGGGGCGGTAACAGAGCCGCTCGCCGCTGGGATCGATCAACTCAACGATCCCTTTGCGGACGGCGTAGATGGCACTGGCGGTGTCACCGCGTTTGAAAATCGAAGATCCGGTGGGGAGCGTGAGGATGTCTCCGTCCACCTGTCGGGCCATCAGGTCAACCGGGGTCGTGCTGGCAAGAGTGAGCAATCATCTACCTCCTGAAATCGGGGGAAAGAGCCACCCTTTCAGCAGCGGCGCAGGCCGTTGCTGGCAGGAGTGACAGCCCAAGATCGTAACGTCAACTCACACGCAATCAAGCTTGAAGCGGCCGGAATGTGCTCGGCTACACCGAAGCGGGGAGCAGGTCGGTGAGGGCCAGTTGGCGGATGGTCGGTGCCGCCCCGGGGTGTGGATGGCTGTAGGGAAGAATTTCTGACACGGGCAGCCGCGGGCTGCGTGCCGTCCAGTGGTGGCACCAGAGATCAGAGGCCAGCTCCTGATGGATCTCCAGGCGGCGCAGATGGCACCAGCCCATGGCCTCAGCGCTGGGGGGGCTGCAGTGACGACAGCTGCGGCAGGAGGAACGCTGGCCCATTGCTGGCCGATTTTTGGTTCCTCAAGGTAATGACTGCTGCAGCGCATTAACAGAGAAAGAACCGAACCAGCGGGAAGTCTTCGGATTTGCAGACGCGTCTCCATAGGATCGCGCCACTTCTTTCCCTGGCGAGGCGACAGCCCATGGCCGATCCCTCCGTGCCCGCCGCTCCCCTCAGGCACACGCCCCTGGCCGACGCCTGCCGCGGGGCCGGTGGGCGCATGGTGCCCTTCGCCGGCTGGGAGATGGCGGTGCAGTTCTCGGGGCTGGTGGCGGAGCACCAGGCCGTGCGCCAGCACTGTGGTGTCTTCGACATCTCCCACATGGGGGTGCTGACCCTGCGGGGGGACGGCGTCAAGGACGCCCTCCAGGCGCTGGTGCCCAGCGACCTGCACCGCATCGGCCCTGGCGAGGCCTGCTACACGGTGCTGCTCAATGCGGCCGGCGGCATCCGCGACGACCTGATCGTCTACGACTGCGGGCGCCAGCCCGGGCCGGAGGGCGACGCCGATGTCCTGGTGCTGGTGATCAACGCCGCCTGCGCCGAGGCAGACACCGCCTGGCTGCGTTCCCAGCTGGAACCACACGGGATCGTCGTGGCCGACCGCAAGGGGGAGGGGGTGCTGCTGGCCCTGCAGGGCCCGGAGGCCGAGGCCCGGCTGGCCGCCCTCAGCGGCGCCGATCTGACCGGCCTGCCCCGTTTCGGTCACCGCACGTTGCCGTTGGCGGGCAGTGCGGCGGGTGCAGCACGTGGCGCCATGGCGTTCGTGGGCCGCACCGGCTACACCGGCGAAGACGGCTTCGAGCTGCTGCTGGCGGCCGGCCCCGGCCAGGCCCTGTGGCAGCAACTGCTGGCCGAAGGGGTGACCCCCTGCGGGCTCGGTGCCCGTGACACCCTGCGCCTGGAGGCGGCCATGCACCTCTACGGCAACGACATGGACGCCACCACCTCCCCCCTGGAGGCCTCGCTGGGCTGGCTGGTGCACCTGGAGATGCCGGCGGCGTTCATCGGCCGCGATGTGCTCGAACGCCAGACCGCCACAGGGGTGAGCCGCCGCCTGGTGGGCCTGAAGTTGCAGGGCCGGGCGATCGCCCGCCATGGCTACCCGGTGCTGCGCGACGGCCAAGTGGTGGGCGAGGTCACCAGCGGCACCTGGTCGCCCACGCTCGCCGAAGCGATCGCCCTTGCCTATGTACCCGCCGACGCGGCCCGGCCCGGCACGGCGCTGACGGTGGAGATCCGCGGCCGCCAGGAGCCGGCGGTGGTGGTGCGACGTCCGTTCTACCGGCGTTCCTGAGCCGCCCGGGCCCTGGCGCGCGAGCCGCTGGGGGCCTGGCGCCTGAGGCCCTGTGGGAAACTCGCCCTTCCCCTCGATTTCCCCCATGCGCAGCCACGGATGCGGCGACCTGCGCAGCGATGCCACGGGCCAGGCCGTGTCGCTGTGCGGTTGGGTGGACCGGCGGCGTGATCACGGCGGTGTGATCTTCATCGATCTGCGCGACCGCAGCGGCACCGTGCAGATCACGGTGGATCCCGATCTTTCCCCCGCCGCGTTCGCCGTGGCCGAGCGGCTGCGCAACGAAACCGTGCTGAAGGTGTCGGGCACAGTGCGCGATCGTCCCGCCGACTCCCGCAACGAGCGGCTCGCCACCGGCGCCGTCGAGGTGCTGGCCAGCGCGATCGAGGTGCTCAACGAGGTGCGGGGCAATCTGCCCTTCCCGGTGTCGGTGCACGACGACACGCCGGTGCGGGAGGAACTGCGCCTGCGCCACCGCTATCTGGATCTGCGCCGCGAGCGCATGAACGGCAACCTGCGCCTGCGCGCCCAGACCATCCAGGCGGCCCGCCGCTTCCTCGAGGCCGAGGGCTTCATCGAGGTGGAAACGCCCGTGCTCACACGCTCCACCCCTGAGGGTGCCCGTGACTACCTGGTGCCGAGCCGGGTGTGCGGCGGGGAGTGGTTCGCCCTGCCCCAGTCGCCCCAGCTGTTCAAGCAGCTGCTGATGGTGGGTGGCATCGAGCGCTACTACCAGGTGGCCCGCTGCTTCCGCGACGAAGACCTGCGCGCCGACCGCCAGCCGGAGTTCACCCAGCTGGACATGGAGATGAGCTTCATGGAGCAGGAGCAGATCCTGCAGCTCAACGAACGGCTGATCGCCACGATCTGGCGCGCCGTCAAGGGCATCGAGCTGCCCAGCCCCTTCCCCCGGCTCACCTGGCAGGAGGCGATGGACCGCTACGGCACCGACCGGCCCGACACCCGCTATGGCCTGGAGCTCACCAACGTGAGCGACATCGTGGCCACCAGCGGCTTCAAGGTGTTCTCCGGCGCCGTGGCCGCCGGTGGAGCGGTGAAATGCATCGCGATCCCCGGCGGCAACGACGCGATCAGCAACGTGCGCATCAAGCCCGGCGGCGACGTGTTCTCTGAAGCCACCACCGCCGGCGCCGGGGGCCTGGCCTTCATCCGCGTGCGGGAGGGGGGCGAGATCGACAGCATCGGCGCCATCAAGGACAACCTGAGCGCCGAGGGCAAGGCCGAGCTGCTGCGCCGCACCGGCGCGGAGCCCGGCACCCTGCTGCTGTTCGGTGCCGGCGACACCGCCACAGTGAACAAGGCGCTCGATCGGGTGCGCCAGTTCCTGGCCCGTGAGCTGGGTCTGGTGCCCGCCAGCGGCGCCGGCGGCGCCTGGAACTTCCTCTGGGTGGTGGATTTCCCGATGTTCGAGTTCAACGCCGAGGAGAACCGGCTTGAGGCTCTGCACCATCCCTTCTGCGCGCCCAATGCCACCGATCTCGGCGCCGATCCGGCCGGCTGGCCCACGGCCCTGCCCACCGCCCGCGCCCAGGCCTACGACCTGGTGCTCAACGGCCTGGAACTGGGGGGTGGTTCGCTGCGCATCCACGACGCCGCCCTGCAGAAACAGGTGCTGCAGACGATCGGCCTGCCGCTGGAAGAGGCCGAGCGGCAGTTCGGCTTCCTGATCGAAGCGCTCGACATGGGCGCCCCGCCCCACGGCGGCATCGCCTTCGGTCTCGATCGCATGGTGATGCTGCTGGCGGGTGAGGAGTCGATCCGCGACACGATCGCCTTCCCCAAGACGCAGCAGGCCCGTTGCCTGCTTACCCAGGCCCCGGCCGACGTGTCCATGAAGCAGCTGGACGAGCTGCATGTGGCCAGCACCTGGGTGGCGGAGGAGGGCTGAGCCCGCAGCGGCCGCCAATGTTTCCCACGGGCTGTGGCGTTGTTGCCGCAGGCCGTATCCCCGCGGCTAGAACGAGATTCCCACCTCTCCCCCGAACGCCCCCATGGCCGTCACCGCTCCTCCGATCGACATCGGCATTCCTGAGAGCCAGCGGCTGCAGATCGCCGCTGGCCTCGGCAACGTGCTGGCCGATTCCTACGTGCTCTACGCCAAGACCCACGGCTTCCACTGGAACGTCACCGGGCCGATGTTCAACACGCTCCACCTGATGTTCATGGACCAGTACACGGAGTTGTGGACGGCCCTCGACCTGATCGCCGAGCGGATCCGTGCCCTCGGTTGCCCGGCCCCCTACGGCGGCGCTACCTATGCGGGCCTCTCATCGATCCCCGAAACCGAAGGTGTGCCCACCGCCCTCGCCATGGTGCGCGAGCTGGTGGAGGGCCACGAAGCGGTGGCTCGCACGATCCGCTCGGTGTTCACCGTGGCTGATGAGGCCAACGACCAACCCACCGCCGACCTGCTGACCCAGCGCCTGCAGATCCACGAGAAAACCGCGTGGATGCTGCGCAGCCTGCTGGAGGGCTGAGTCTCGCGGTGGTGGCGCAGGCCGTGTTGCCCGCGCAGCGGGCCTGGTGGCGGCGGCTTCAGTGCGGGCGGAGGACGCTCGATAGATTGATGTGTCCGCCAGTGCCTGCTCCACCCCCATGGCGAAGTTCGTGTTCGTGACCGGCGGGGTGGTGTCGAGCATCGGCAAGGGCATCGTGGCGGCCAGCCTCGGGCGACTGCTCAAATCCCGTGGCTACAGCGTTTCGATCCTCAAGCTCGACCCCTACCTGAACGTGGATCCGGGCACGATGAGCCCGTACCAGCACGGCGAAGTGTTCGTCACCCAGGACGGCGCTGAGACCGACCTTGACCTGGGCCACTACGAGCGCTTCACCGACACCGCCATGTCACGCCTCAACAGCGTGACCACCGGCTCCATCTACCAGGCGGTGATCAACAAGGAGCGCCGCGGCGACTACGAAGGCGGCACCGTCCAGGTGATTCCGCACATCACCCGGGAGATCCGCGAACGCATCCACCGGCTGGCCGCCGACAGCGGCGTGGATGTGGTGATCACAGAGATCGGCGGCACCGTGGGCGACATCGAATCGCTGCCCTTCCTGGAGGCCATCCGTGAGTTCCGCGGGGATGTGGGCCGCCACGACCTGGCCTACGTGCACGTCACCCTGCTGCCCTACATCGGTACCTCCGGCGAACTCAAGACCAAGCCCACCCAGCACTCGGTGAAGGAGCTGCGCTCGATCGGCATCCAGCCCGATCTGCTGGTGTGCCGCAGCGACCGGCCGATCACCGAGGAGCTCAAGGCCAAGATCGGCGGCTTCTGCGGTGTGTCCACCCACGCGGTGATCGAAGCCCTTGATGCCGACAGCATCTACGCGGTGCCGCTGGCGATGGAGCGAGAGGGGCTCTGCCGCGAAGTGCTCGATGTGCTCGGCCTCGACGACCACAGCAGCGACATGGCCCGCTGGGAGGAGCTGGTGCGCAAGCTGCGCAACCCCGGCCCGCCGGTGAAGGTGGCCCTGGTGGGCAAGTATGTGCAGCTCAACGATGCCTACCTCTCGGTGGTGGAGGCGCTGCGTCACGCCTGCCTGGAGCAGGACGCCTCCCTCGATCTGCACTGGGTGAGCGCCGAGCAGATCGAAACCGAAGGGGCCGATGCGCTGCTGCAGGGCATGGATGCGGTGGTGGTGCCCGGCGGCTTCGGTAACCGCGGCGTCGATGGCAAGGTGGCGGCGATCCGCTGGGCGCGGGAGCAGCGCGTGCCGTTCCTCGGGCTGTGCCTGGGCATGCAGTGCGCCGTGATCGAGTGGGCGCGCCACCTGGCGGGCCTGGAAGGGGCCACCAGCGCCGAGATCGATGCCGATGCAGCCCATCCCGTCATCCACCTGCTGCCCGAACAGCAGGACGTGGTCGACCTGGGCGGCACCATGCGCCTCGGCGTCTATCCATGCCGCCTGCAGCCCGGCACCATGGCCGAACGGCTCTATGGCGAAGCGGTGGTGTACGAGCGGCACCGCCACCGCTACGAGTTCAACAACGCCTACCGCAACCTGTTCCTCGACTCCAACTTCCGCATCAGCGGCACCTCGCCTGATGGCCGCCTCGTGGAGCTGATCGAGCTGGAAGGCCACCCGTTCTTCACCGCCTGCCAGTTCCACCCCGAGTTCCTCTCCCGGCCCGGCCGCCCCCATCCGCTCTTCCGTGGCCTCGTGGAAGCGGCCCAGTTGCGCCATGCCGCCGGCAGCGCCAGTGAGGCCGCGGCCAGCGAGGCGGCTCTTGCCGCCCTGGAGCGTTCCCAGCCCGACCCAGTTGCCGGTCTGCCCGTTTCCCCTTGAGTCTTTTCTCCTGAGCCTTTCCCGTTGAGCCTTGCCCTGCCCGTGGCCATGACTCCGCCGGCGTCCGCTGCCCTGCCGGTGGTGGAAACCTTCCACTCGATCCAGGGGGAAGGAAGCCACGCTGGTCGCAGTGCGTTCTTCCTGCGGCTGGCGGGCTGCACGGTGGGTTGTTCCTGGTGTGACACCAAGGGCTCCTGGCCGCAGCAGGCCCATCCGCTGCGCCCCCTGGCGGCACTGGCCGCGGAGCTGACGGCGGCGGCGGCAGCCGGGGCGGCCTTTGTGGTGATCACCGGCGGAGAACCGCTGCACCACGACCTCACGGCCCTGTGCGCCCAGCTGCGCGGCGCCGTGGATCCGCCGCTGCCCCTGCATCTGGAAACCAGCGGTGTCGATCGCCTCAGCGGCCGTTTCGACTGGATCACCCTCTCGCCCAAACGCCACCGGCCGCCGCTGCAGGAGCTGCTCAGCTGCTGCGACGAGCTCAAGGTTGTGGTGCACGAGCCCGCCGACCTCGCCTTCGCCACCGCCATGGCCGCGGCGGCCCGGCAGGAGCGGCACACGGCTCCGCCCCAGCTGCTGCTGCAACCCGGTTGGCAGAGCAGCCAGGGGCGGGCGCTGGCCTTGGAGTTCGTGCGCGCCAGTCCCGACTGGCGGCTCAGCCTGCAGAGCCACAAGTGGCTGGGGGTGCGCTGAGCGGCGATCCCGCAAACTGTCCCCAGACCTGGACATGGGCGTGGAGAAACTGCAGAGCCTGCGCGGCATGGTGGATCTGCTGCCGGCGCAGCTGCCGGTCTGGCAGCACGTGGAGGCGGTGGCCCGCGATCACTTCCGCCGTGCCGGGCTGAGTGAGATCCGCACGCCGCTGCTGGAGGTCACCGAGCTGTTTGCCCGGGGCATCGGCGAGGCCACCGATGTGGTGGGCAAGGAGATGTACAGCTTCGAAGACCGGGGTCAGCGCCGCTGCACGCTGCGGCCGGAAGGCACCGCCTCGGTGGTGCGGGCGGTGCTGGAGCACGGCCTGCTCAGCCAGGGCCCGCAGCGGCTCTGGTACGGCGGCCCGATGTTCCGCTACGAACGGCCCCAGGCCGGGCGTCAGCGCCAGTTCCACCAGATCGGCCTGGAGTTTCTCGGTGCTGCCGATCCCCGTAGCGATGCCGAAGCGATCGCGATCGCCTGGGATCTGCTCACCGCCCTGGGCGTCAACGGCCTGGCGCTGGAGCTCAACTCCCTGGGCGATGCCAGCGACCGGGCGGCGTACCGGCAGGCGCTGGTGGGCTGGCTGGAGCAGCGGCGCGAGCAGCTCGACCCGGAGGCGTGCGAGCGCATCGCCACCAACCCGCTGCGCATCCTCGACAGCAAGAACCCGGCCACCCAGGCCGTCCTGGCGGACGCGCCGCTGCTGATCGACCACCTCAGCGCGGCGAGCCGCCAGCGCTTCGAGCAGGTGCGCGAGCTGCTCGATCGCCTCGCGATTCCTTACCAGCTCAACCCCCGCCTGGTGCGCGGGCTCGACTACTACGCCCACACGGCGTTCGAGATCACCAGCGATCAGCTGGGTGCCCAGGCCACCGTCTGTGGCGGCGGCCGCTACGACGGGCTGGTGGAGCAGCTGGGCGGGCCGGCCACAGCGGCGATCGGCTGGGCGATCGGCATGGAGCGGCTGGTCGTGCTGCTGGAGCGTGCCGGTGCGACCGGCGCCGCGGCGCCGGTGCCGGCGGTGTACGTGGTGAGCCGCGGGCCCCTGGCGGAAGCGATGGCGCTCGATCTCGCCACGCAGCTGCGGCGCCGGGGCCAGGCGGCGGAGCTGGATCTCTCCGGTGCCGCCTTCGCGCGCCAGCTCAAGCGCGCCGACCGCTCCGGCGCCCCCTGGGCGGTGGTGATCGGCGAGAGCGAAGCGGAACAGGGCCTGGTGCTGCTCAAGAATCTGCTGGGCGGCGGCGCCGAGCAGCGGCTCAGCCCGTCGGCCGTTCTTGCCCAGCTCGCCGGATCCGCCGGCTGACTGGATCAGCCGGTTCACCAGTGCCCGCCGGCCCGGATCACCCCGTCGACCTGAACACCAGAGCGACCGGATCAGCAAGTTGACTCCGCAACGGCAAGAGGCCCGGCCAGCGGGGATAATTTCCGGAACAGGATGAATGGATTCAGGGTGAGCCGTTGGACGTAGTGCATCCGCCCGAGGTTCGCTCCATCTGCTGCATCGGTGCCGGCTATGTCGGCGGGCCGACGATGGCGGTGATTGCCGATCGCTGCCCGCACCTCCAGGTCACCCTGGTGGACCTCAACGCCGCCAGGATCGCCGCCTGGAACGACCCGGATCTCGCCAACCTGCCGGTCTATGAGCCGGGACTGGCGGAGGTGGTGGGCCGCTGCCGCGGTCGCAATCTGCACTTCACCACCGAGGTGGATGACGCCATCGCCAGCGCCGACATGGTGTTCCTCTCGGTGAACACCCCCACCAAGACCCGCGGTCTGGGAGCGGGGCAGGCCTCCGACCTGCGCTGGATCGAAGCTTCGGCCCGCCAGGTGGCGGCGCAGGCCACGGGCCACACGATCGTGGTGGAGAAAAGCACCCTGCCGGTGCGCACGGCCGAAACGATCAAGCAGATCCTGATGGGATCCCAGAGCCTGGCCGGCGGTGCCAGTCCGGGCGGCGAGTCCGGCGTGGAGGCGAAAACCTTCTCGGTGCTCTCCAATCCGGAATTCCTGGCAGAGGGCACCGCCATTCGCGATCTTGAGCATCCCGACCGGGTGCTGATCGGTGGCGAAGACCCTGCGGCGATCGCCGCGCTGTCGGCCATCTATGGCCATTGGGTGGACCCGGAGCGCATCCTGCACACCAACCTGTGGAGCAGCGAGCTCTCCAAGCTCACCGCCAACGCCTTCCTGGCCCAGCGCATCTCTTCGATCAACGCCGTGGGTGCGCTGTGCGAGGCCACTGGCGCTGACATCACCGAAGTGGCGCGGGCAATCGGCAGCGACTCGCGCATCGGCATGAAGTTTCTCGCCGCGGGCCCCGGCTTCGGCGGCAGTTGCTTCCAGAAGGACATTCTCAACCTCGTCTACCTCTGCCGCCATTACGGCCTCGACGACGCTGCCAGCTACTGGGAGCAGGTGGTGGTTTTCAACAGCTGGCAGCAGCAGCGCATTGCCCGACTTGTGGTGAGCCGGCTGTTCGGCACCGTGAGCGGCAAGCGCCTGGCGGTGCTGGGTTTCGCCTTCAAGGCCGACACCAACGACACCCGCGAGTCACCGGCCATTGCGATCTGCCGTGGTCTGCTTGAGGAAGGGGCTCACCTGGTGATTCACGACCCCAAGGTGGCCACCACCCAGATCAGCGCCGATCTGGGCCGCCCACCCGATGCCTGCGAGCGTGGCTTTGCCGATGACGGCAAGTGGCAGCGGGGGGAAACCCCACTCGAGGCCGTGACGGGCGCCGATGCGGTGATCGTGCTCACCGAATGGGGCGCTTACCGCACGCTTGACTGGCCGGCGATCGCCGCCGCAATGCGACGGCCGGCCTGGCTGTTCGACGTGCGTGACATCACCGACACCGCAGCGGCACGACAGGCTGGTCTGCAAGTGTGGTCCGTGGGCAAGGGCTGAGTGACGGCACCTGTGGCTTCAAGGCGCAACCTGGTGACCGGTGGCGCCGGCTTTCTCGGTTCCACCCTGGTGGACCGGTTGATGGAAGCTGGCGAGGAGGTGATCTGCCTCGACAACTACTTCACTGGCACCAAGGTCAACGTCGCCCGCTGGATCGGGCATCCCAGCTTCGAGCTGATTCGCCATGACGTGACCGAGCCGATCCTGCTGGAGGTCGACCGGATCTGGCACCTGGCTTGCCCCGCTTCGCCGCGGTACTACCAGGCCAACCCGATCAAGACCGCCAAGACGAGTTTTCTCGGCACCTACAACATGCTGGGTCTGGCCCGCCGGGTCGGAGCCCGCTTGCTGATGGCCAGCACCAGCGAGGTGTATGGCGATCCGGAAGTGCATCCACAGCCCGAGAGTTATCGCGGTTGCGTGAACACCACCGGCATTCGCTCCTGTTACGACGAAGGCAAGCGCATTGCCGAGGCGCTCTGCTTCGATTACCACCGAATGCATGGCACGGAGATTCGCGTGGCGCGCATCTTCAACACCTACGGACCGCGCATGTTTTCTGATGATGGCCGTGTGGTGAGTAACTTCGTGGTCCAGGCCTTGCGCGGTCAACCCCTTACCCTGTACGGCGACGGAAGCCAGACCCGCAGCTTCTGCTATGTCGATGATCTTGTGGAAGGATTGATTCGCTTAATGAACGCGAACCATAATGGACCGATCAACATCGGCAATCCAGGTGAATTCACCATCCGCCAGCTGGCTGATCTGGTGCGCGCTCGCATCAACCCATCGCTGCCCTTTGTCTATCTGCCGCTGCCGCAGGATGACCCGCTCCAACGCCAACCGGTGATCGACCTGGCCCGCCGCGAACTGGGCTGGGAACCCAAGGTGTCCTTGGAAGAGGGGTTGGACCCCACGATCGCCTACTTTCGCCGCAGCCTGGGGCTCGATTCATGACCCTGCTTGTGACTGGAGGGGCTGGCTACATCGGCAGCCATACGGTGCGTGCCCTGCAGCAGGCGGGCCACCGGCCTGTGGTGCTCGACAACCTCGTGTATGGGCACCGTTCCATCGTGGAAGAGGTGCTGCGAGTGCCGCTGGTGCAGGGCCAGGTGGGTGATCGTGCCTTGATTGAGGCTTTGCTCAGCGGCCGCCATCCCGCCTGCGGCGGTGTGCCAGTGCGTGCTGTGCTGCATTTCGCCGCCTATGCCTATGTGGGCGAATCGGTTCTGGATCCTGCCAAGTACTACCGCAACAATCTCGGCGACACCCTCACCTTGCTCGAAGCGCTCGTGGAGCCGGTGCGCACCGGCCAAGGGCCCGCCATTCCGATCGTGTTCTCCTCCACCTGCGCAACGTATGGCAGCCCGGAGACGGTGCCGATCACGGAGGACACCCCCCAGCGGCCGATCAATTCCTATGGACGCAGCAAGTGGATGGTGGAGCAGATGCTGGCAGATTTCGCGGCCGCCTATGGGCTGCCCAGCGTGATCTTCCGCTATTTCAATGCGGCCGGCGCTGATCCGCACGGTGACCTCGGCGAAGACCACGACCCCGAAACCCACCTGATCCCGCTGGTGCTCGATGCGATTTCCGGCCGGCGCGAGAGCATCAAGATCTTCGGCACCGATTACCCCACCCCCGATGGCACCTGCCTGCGGGATTACATCCACGTCAGTGATCTGGCCGACGCCCATGTGCTGGGCCTTGAGCATCTTCTGGCCGGCGGGGCGCACCAGCCGGTTGAGCCGTTGATCTTCAACCTCGGCACGGGCACGGCCTTTTCGGTCCAGGAGGTGCTTACCGCGGCCCAGGAGGTCACGCAACGCCCGCTCACCGCCGTGGTGGCGCCGCGCCGGCCTGGCGATCCGCCGACCCTGGTGGCCAGCGCGCAGAAGGCCCGGCAGGTGCTGGGCTGGGAGCCCCGTTACCCGGACCTGCGCGAGATCATCGCCCACGCCTGGGCGTGGCACCAGCGCACCGGAACCACCCCCTGAACCATGGCGTCACCCGTGTTGCCTCCAGCTGGACCCATCCTCGTGACTGGCGCTGCCGGGTTCATCGGGGCGGCGCTCTGCGAGCGCCTGCTGGCCCGTGGCGAACGGGTGATCGGCCTCGACAACCTCAACAGCTACTACGACCCGGCCCTCAAGCAGGCACGGCTGGCCCGGCTTGAGCGCAGCGATGGCTTCCGGTTTCACCGCCTGGATCTGGAGAATGGGGAGGCCATGGCGGCGCTGTTCGCGGCCGAGCGCCCCGCACGGGTGGTGCATCTGGCCGCCCAGGCGGGGGTGCGCTACTCGCTGGAGAACCCCGCCGCCTACATCCAGAGCAACCTCGTGGGGTTCGGCCACATCCTGGAGGGGTGCCGCCATCACGGCGCCGGCCACCTTGTGTATGCCTCCAGCAGCTCCGTGTATGGCGGCAACCGCCGCATGCCCTTCGGCGAGCAGGACGCGGTCAACCATCCGGTGAGCCTGTACGCGGCCACCAAGAAGGCCAACGAGCTCATGGCGCACACCTACAGCCACCTCTATGGGCTGCCCGCCACTGGTCTGCGCTTTTTCACCGTCTACGGCCCCTGGGGCCGGCCGGACATGGCCCCGATGCTGTTCGCCCGCGCCATCCTGGCCGGCGAGCCGATCCGGGTGTTCAACCACGGCCGCATGCAGCGGGATTTCACCTACATCGACGACATCGTTGAGGGGGTGGTGCGCTGCCTCGATAAACCGGCCACCGCCGATCCGCTCTTCGACCCACTGGCCCCCAATCCCGCCACCGCGGCGGTGCCCCACCGGGTGTTCAACATCGGCAACAGCCAGCCCACGCCTCTGCTCGAGTTCATCGGGGTGATGGAGGCGGCACTCGGCACCCCGGCGATCCAGAGCCTGGAGCCGATGCAGCCTGGAGACGTGGAGGCCACCGCTGCTGACACCGCCGCCCTCGAGGCTTGGGTGGGCTTTGCGCCCCACACCCCGATCACAGAGGGTGTGGCCCGCTTCGCCCACTGGTACCGCAGCTACTACCAGGCCTGAGCGGTTCCGCTGGAGCCGCCCAAAGAAAGGCGCAGGAAGGAAAAGCAGAACAAAAAAAGCGGGCCCTCGGGCCCGCGAAGCTTGAAGCCGAGCAGGGGGAATCAGGCCGAACCCACACCCACATAGGAGCCGTAGAAGAACAGGCCGACCACGAAGATCACGGCGATACCGCCGGCGGTGGCCACCAACCAGAGGGGAAGAACCCCTTCGGTCCAGCGGCTCTTCCAGGCCACGGCCGGTCGGCCGTCAGGCAGGCGATCGGGAATGCGACCGTCAGGTAGTGCGGATTTCTTGCCGCTCATGGCTGAATCTCCCGATCAGTTGAAGAAGTAGCTGGTGAACAGAACGCCGATGACGAACACAAACAGCAGGCCCAGATAAAGGCTGGTGCGGTTGAGTTCGACCGGCAGATTGTTCGGGTTGGGATTGCGCTGCATGGCGGAAATCAGCGGCGGACGAATTGCATGGCCGCCAGGGCTCCCAGGAAGAAAACCGTGGGGATGCCCAGCGCATGAACCGACAACCACCGCACCGTGAAGATGGGGTAGTTGCGTGGCGTGGTGGAGACAGAAGACTGGGTCATGGCGTTACTTGAGGCGCAGGTCAAGCTGGCTCTTGCCCTCGTAACGCTGGCTCACCACCGGTGCCTTGGCTTCCTGGGGTTGGAAGTAGGCATCGGGGCGAGGCGTTCCGAAGGCGTCGTACGCCAAGCCAGTGGAGACGAAGAGGAATCCGGCCAGGAAGATCGCCGGCAAGGTGACGGCGTGGATGACCCAGTAGCGGATGCTCGTAATGATCTCGAAGAACGGGCGTTCCCCGGTGGAGCCGGCAGCCATAGCAGCGGGCAAATCAGCTACGGAATCTTAAGGGTCGGGCTGTGACCGGCGAGAGGCGGAGCGGCGGTTGGTTACACAGGGATGCAGTTGGGCCGGCTGGCCCTAGCCCACCCAGCGCAGCAGGTTGCCCCGTTCGCCCAGCACGAAGCCCTTGCCGTCGCTGGTGAAGCTGATCCGGGTGAAGTTCGTGGGCTGGACGGCGCCCACCGGATCGCGCTCCCAGTGGCTGCCGCCGTCGTGGCTTACCAGCAGGGTGCCGCTGCCGCCGCCGGTCCACACGTCACCATTCGGCCCCCAGGCCATGTCGAGGTAGCCGAAGCCGTTCGTGATCGGGATCACCGGCTTGCTCCAGGCCTCCGGATCGGTGGCATCGTCGTTGAAGCGCAGCTGGGCGCCCCGGGTGACCATCCAGAGGTGGCCGTCGGGTTGGAAGCCCATGCTCTGAAGGCGCTGGCTGCTCACCCGCTGGTGGGGCTGCCAGACCGCCTGGCCCGGCTCCCAGGTGGCGAAGAAGTTGCCGAGGCTGGACACGCTCACGTAGCGGCCGTCGGAGGAGCGGCGCAGGTCGCGCACGGCGCCGGCCGCATCGCTCACTTCCGCCTGCCAGGTGACGCCCGCATCGCCGGTGCTGTAGATCGCCCCCACGGTGGTGGCCAGCTCCGCACTGCCCCGACCGGTGGCGGTGACGGTATAGGGATCGCCAGGCAGCTTGGTGTCGAGCAGCAGGCGTTCCCAGCTCCTGCCGGCATCAGCGGTATGCAACAGCAGGCCCGGTTGGCCCACGATCCAGCCCTCGGCTCCGCTGAAGTCGATGCTGATCAGACGGAAGTTCTCCCCATCGGGCAGATCAAGGGAGCGCTCCTCCCAGCTGGCCCCGCCGTTGTCGGTTTCGAGGATCAGGCGGTTGCTGCCCACCAGGAAGCCGTGCTTGGCATCGGTGAAGGCCACATCGAGAGGGTTGGCGCTGGTGGACAGCGCCACGGGCTGCCAGGGGCTGGTGGCGGCCACGGGCAGGCCGGTGGTGACGCAGCCGCCGAGGCCGAAGCTGAGGCCGAGCGTGATCAGCACGGCCAGCAGGGGAGAGAACAGGCGCTTCACGGGGGTCAACGCAGGGAATAGAGGGACAGGAAGAAGGCGAAGGCCAGGGCGAAGCCGCCGAAGATGAGCACGTTTTTCTGGCCGGGGGTGAGGGTGTTCACCCCGAAGCCGTAGCTGAGGTTCTCCTCGAAGCCGCTCGGCTTGTTGCGGGGGCCGATGTCCTTGAAGGCCCCCACCCGGCTGCGGCAGACCGGACAGCGGAAGCCCACCGGATCAAGGCTGCTGAAGGGCGTGCCGGCGGGAATCGCCAGCTTGCGCACCCCCTCGCCCGGGTCGTAGACGAATCCGCAGCTGCGGCACTCGAACCGGTGGGTGTCGGGATCGGTGCCGGCGCTCTCGGGCGCCGCCTCGCCCACCGGCTGGTCGCCGGCTGGCGGCGCGTCCTGCGCAGCGGCTGGTCCAACGTCCTGATCTGGTCCAACGTCCTGATCAGTGTCCTGGCCATTGACCATGGCGTTGGGCCCCGCTGCCGTGAAAAGAAACTCTATCCAGGCCCTTGTCGCGGCAGCACCTTTGGCGGCAGCGACCGTTTGACGGGCGCGGATGCCAGACTCTGCGCCGGGTTCAGCCTCGCGATGTTCGTCTTACCTGGCTACGACGCCTTCCTGGGCTTTCTGCTGATCTCAGCAGCGGTTCCGGTCCTGGCCCTGGTCACCAACAAACTGGTGTCGCCGAAATCGCGTGACGGCGAACGCCGACTCACCTATGAATCCGGCATGGAGCCGATCGGCGGTGCCTGGATTCAGTTCAACATCCGTTATTACATGTTCGCGTTGGTCTTCGTGATCTTCGACGTGGAAACGGTGTTTCTGTACCCCTGGGCCGTGGCGTTCAGCCGGCTCGGCCTGCTCGCCTTCATCGAGGCCCTGATCTTCATCACCATCCTGGTGGTTGCCCTCGCCTACGCCTGGCGCAAGGGCGCCCTCGAGTGGAGCTGACGCCCTTTCCACCATGACCCTCACTCCCACCTCCGCCTCCAGCACCCCTTCGATCGACGCCCTGCGCGATCTGCGGGCGTCCAGTTGCAACCCGGTCGGTGCTCCGCAGATCACCTCGGACCTTTCCGAGAACGTGATCCTCACCAGCCTCGACGACCTGCACAACTGGGCACGGCTCAGCAGCCTCTGGCCCCTGCTCTACGGCACGGCCTGCTGCTTCATCGAGTTCGCGGCACTGCTCGGCTCCCGCTTCGACTTCGACCGCTTCGGTCTGGTGCCCCGCTCCAGCCCCCGCCAGGCTGATCTGCTGATCACGGCCGGCACCGTGACCATGAAGATGGCCCCGGCCCTGGTGCGGCTCTATGAGCAGATGCCCGAGCCCAAGTACGTGATCGCCATGGGCGCCTGCACGATCACCGGCGGCATGTTCAGCGCCGACTCCACCACGGCAGTGCGCGGCGTCGACAAGCTGATTCCGGTGGACCTCTACATCCCCGGCTGCCCGCCCCGGCCCGAGGCGATCTTCGATGCCGTGATCAAGCTGCGCAAGAAGGTGGGCAACGAAGCTCTGGCCGAGCGGGGCAACAACCTCCCCACCCACCGCTACCTCACCATCGGCCACGCCATGAAAGCGGTGGCGCCGATCGTCACCGGGGCCTATCTCAAGGCCGAAACCCAGGTGGCCGCTCTCGCCGATCCCACCGCTCTCCCCCTCGACACCTCCACTCCATCCGAGGCTGTTGCGGCCGAACCGATCCCCACAGCCAGCGCCTCCAGCGATGCCTGATCCCACCCCCGCCCCCGCTGGCGCCCCATCCGGCGCCAGCGACTCCGCCACCACCCTCGCCGCACCGGTGATCGGCCCGGTGAGCCAGTGGCTCAGCCAGCAGGGCTTCGACCACCAGCCGCTGGAGTCTGATCACTGCGGCATTGAAATGCTGGCCGTGGAGCCCCTGTTCCTGCCGGCGGTGGCCGCGGCGCTCAAGGCCTATGGCTTCGATTACCTCCAGTGCCAGGGCGGCTATGACGAAGGTCCGGGCGCCCGGCTGGTGAGCTTCTATCACCTGGTGAAACTCGGCGCTGGCGCCGATCCCTGCCCCGCCCCTGACAGCAAGCCGCAGGAAGTGCGGGTCAAGGTGTTCCTCGCCCGCGACGGCGACCTCACCATTCCCAGCCTCTACCGCCTCTTCCGCGGTGCCGACTGGCAGGAGCGCGAAACCTACGACATGTACGGCATCGTGTTCGAAGGCCATCCCCATCCCAAGCGGCTGCTGATGCCCGAAGACTGGAAGGGCTTCCCGCTGCGCAAGGACTACGTGCAGCCGGACTTCTACGAGATGCAGGACGCTTACTGAATCCGGCAGGCCCGCTCTCAGACTGTTTCCAGCACCGGTCGGCCGCCTTTGTGCCGGCGGTAGAAGCGCATCACCGCCAGGGCGAGGCTGCGTGGGTCATGGCGCAGGGTGCCGGTGGGACGGGCCCCCTGCAGCGCCGTGACCATCACCTCGTAACCCTTGGCGCGCAGGCTGCGCACATCACACTGCACGGGCTCGGCCCCGCGGGCGCGGTAGTGATCCACTAGGGCCACATCGTGGATCGGTTCCTGGGCCAGCACGGCGGTGAACAGGCGCCGGGTCACCCCCAGGCTGGCCAGCTGGGCCTCGATCGCCCGCACGTGGCCCTCCACATCCAGCCGGTCGGTTTCGCCGGGCTGGGTCATCAGGTTGCAGATGTAGAGGCGTGGCGCCTTGCTGCGGCTGATCGCCTGCACCAGCTCCGGCACCAGCAGATTCGGCAGCAGCGAGGTGTAGAGGCTGCCGGGCCCAAGCACGATCAGCTCAGCGTTGGCGATCGCCTCCAGGGCGCGCGGCAGCGCAGGTGGCCGCTCGGGGGTGCAGCCCAGCCGCACGATCGGGCTGGGGGAATGGCCGATGCGGGATTCTCCCTCGATGCGGTCGCCGTTCTCGAGCTCCGCCCAGAGGCGCACATCGGCGTTGGTGGCCGGCACCACCTGGCCCTGCACCGCCAGCACGCGGCTGCTGGCGGTGATCGCCGATTCGAGGCTGCCGGTGATGGCCGTGAGCGCCGTGAGAAAGAGGTTGCCGAAGCTGTGCCCCTCCAGCCCACTGCCCGATCGGAAGCGGTACTGGAACAGACGGGTCAGCAGCGGTTCCTCGCGGGCCAGGGCCGCCAGGCAGTTGCGGATGTCGCCGGGGGGTTGCACGCCGAACTCACGGCGCAGCACCCCGCTGCTGCCGCCGTCATCGGCCACCGTGACGATCGCGGTGATGTTGCTGCTGTAGCGCTTCAGGCCGCTCAGCAGGGTGGCCAGGCCCGTGCCACCGCCGATCGCCACCACGTTTGGGCCGCGGTTCAGCCGGCGCTGGGCCAGCAGCGCCTCCACCAGCAAGGTGTCTTTTTCAGGGGCGAGCGCCTGCTGGATCGAGCCGAAGCTGCGGCTCTGGCCCCACACCACCAAGGCGGCGCCACCCAGCAGCACGAGCGGGCCGGTCACGCCGCGCGGCAGCACCCGCGTCATGTTCGAGAGCACCCAGTTGAGCGACTCCAGTGACCAGTAGATCGGCTTGAGATCGGCCAGGATCGCGGCTCCCAGCAGGGCCAGCAGCAGCCCCAGGCCGGAGGTGAGCATCCAGCGCTTCACCACCAGCCCCGGCTGCAGCCAGCGCACCGCCCGCCGCGAGCGGCTCATCAGGTCTTTCTGGCGCAGATCCCCGCGACCCATCCAGCCAGGGCGCCGGGCTGACCGTGTGCTGAGGCGTCGTGGCGGGAGAGGGCGCTGGGAAGTCAAGCCGAAGGGGCGTTACGCCACAGCACGGAGCTGTAGGAACTGTAAGGATGAAAGGTGTCGGCGAACCAGAACCCAGCGAGGCTCCTCCTCACGCCTGCAGGCCCTCACCACCGTCGTCCGTGTCGTCAACCCTTTCGTCCACCACCACTGGCCTTCTGCCGTCGGCTGTGCCGGTGGTGGAACTTCACGACATTTCCATGCGCTGGGGTTCGCGCACCGTGCTGGAGGGCATCCACCTCACCCTGCTGGAGGGGGAACGGCTGGCGGTGGTGGGGCCTTCAGGCACCGGCAAATCCACCGTGCTGCGCATTCTGGCGGGCCTGTTGTTGCCCACCAGCGGAACCTTCCGCCTGCATGGCGTTCCACAGCGTTACCTGCGCCTGGATCAGCGCCGCCCCGCTGATGTGCGCCTGGTCTTCCAGAACCCTGCCTTGCTGGCCTCGCTCACGGTGGCGGAGAACGTGGGCTTTCTGCTCTACCGCCACAGCAAATTGCCGGAGCCAGAAATCCGTCAGCGGGTGCAGCGGGCACTGGAGGCGGTGGGCCTCTACGGCATCGAAGACCAGCTGCCCGGTGAACTCAGCGGCGGCATGCAGAAACGAGTGAGCTTTGCGCGCGCCCTGATCGATGATCCCAGCAAGGCCTCCGGCCAGCATCCCTTGCTCCTGTTTGATGAGCCCACCGCGGGGCTGGATCCGGTGGCCTGCACCCGCATCGAGGATTTGATCGTGAAGGCGAATCAGGTGGCGGCCGGTTGTTCGGTGGTGGTGAGCCACGTGATGAGCACGATCGTGCGCTCGGCCCAGCGGGTGGCCATGCTCTACGACGGGCAGATCCAATGGTGCGGATCCACCGAAGACTTCGGCCGCACCGACAATCCTTATGTCGTGCAGTTCCGTACCGGTAGCCTGAACGGCCCGATGCAGCCGGCGGAGCTTTGACACCCTATGCGTCGTAGCGTCCGCGAGGCCTTGGTGGGTTTCACCCTGCTGGGAGCTGTGATCGGTGGGCTCAGCCTTTGGTTCTGGCTGCGGGGTGTTTCGCTGGGCCGCAGCAATTGGACGCTGACGGTGCGTTTCGCCGATGCCGGCGGCCTGGCCGACCGCTCCGCGGTTGTGTTCCGTGGGGTGCAGGTGGGCAATGTGCGGCGGATCTCGCCCACCTCATCGGCCGTGGTAGCCGAACTGGAGATCACTGATCCAAGTCTGCAGCTGGCGCGGCCGGTGGTGGCCCAGGTGCAGTCGGCCTCGCTGCTGGGCGGTGACGCCCAGGTGGCGTTGATCAGCTCCGGGCCGCCGCTGCCCGCCTCGGCTCCGCGGCCAGGCGACAAGGTCTGCAATAACACCCGCATGGTCTGCAACGGCTCCTCGCTCGAAGGGGTCAGCTCCGCCAGCTTGAGCAGCGTCACCGAGTTGATGCAGAGCCTGCTGCTCGAGGCCGAAAAGCAGAACCTGGTGCCCGAGATCGCCAGCACTACCAAGAGCTTTGATGCCACCTCCAAGGAGGCGACCCGCTTCCTCAAAGAATCCCAGAAGATCGCCGTTCAATTGGACGTGCTGATCCGCCAGCTCAACGTGGTGGCCGGAAAGGCCGACCCCATGCTTGCGTCGCTCACCACGGCCAGCGCCGATGCCGCGGCCGCCAGCCGCCATGTGCGCAACCTCACGGCCGCCCTCGACAACCCCCGCACTCTGGCCGAGCTCAAGGCCACGGTGAGCAACGCCGAGAGGCTCACAGCACGGATCGATGCGGTGGGCGGCGATGTGAGCAAGCTCACCGGTGACCCCCGCTTCATGGATGGGGTACGCAGTCTGGCCATCGGCCTGGGCCAGTTGTTCGATGAGCTTTATCCCGCCCAGACGGGCCTGGCCAAAGACAAAGCAGCCAAGGACAAGCCAGAGAAGGTCAGCACGGAGAAGCCAGGCAGCGGCTCGATCGGTGGTGGCAGGCAGGGCGCCGCGGGTGGCACCCGGCTACCGGCAGAGGCTCCCCGCCGGCTCGATCCCTGAGCCGTTGGCCTTCAGCCGTTGCTGGCGAGCAGCGGCGCCGCCCCGCACTCAGGGGGCGTTCAGTGCCTCCAGGGCGATGGCCGCAATCGCCTGGTCGCTGGCCTTGGGCAGTTGCACGTAGCGGCCGCCGGCCGCCTCCGCCAGCTCCTTGCCCATGCCGCTGCCGATGAACTTGCGCTCGGTGTCGATCACCAGCAGCTTGATGCCGAGGGCGCGGTAGCGGGACGCCACCCCCTTCACTTCCTCGCGCAGGTCCACCGGCTCCTCCCCTTCCAGCTGGGGCTGGCCCAGGGAGCGGCTCAGCGGTACGTTGCCGCGGCCGTCGGTGATCGCCACCACCACCACCTGGCCCAGATCGCCCTTGGACAGTGCATTGGCGCCCACCCGCGCCGCCTGGGACAGGCCATGGGCGAGCGGTGAGCCGCCGCCGCAGGGCATCTGCTCCAGCCGACGGCGTGCGGCGGTGATGGAGCGGGTGGGCGGCAGCAGCACCTCCGCCTGCTCGCCACGGAATGGGATCAGAGCCACTTCGTCGCGGTTTTCGTAGGCCTCGGTGAGCAGCCGGATCACGGCGCCCTTGGCGCTCTGCATGCGGTTGAGCGCCATCGAGCCGCTGGCGTCCACCAGAAAAATCACCAGGGCGCCCGCCTTGCGCTGCAGTTGCTTGGCGCGCAGGTCGCCGTCTTCGACGATCACGCGGCGGTGCGGTTCCCGCTCACGGCGGCTCTTCTGATGCGGTGCCGCCGCCCGCAGGGTGGCATCCACGGCAATACGTCGCACGGGCCCGCGCGGCAGCATCGGCTTCACGTAGCGGCCGCGCGACTCGCTCTGCACCAGGGAGCGCTTGCCGCTGCCGCCCCCACGGGAGCGGGCGGCGGCGAACAGCAGCAGGTCGGGGTCGATGGCGGTGGCCTCCGGATCGAGCAGGAATTCCTCCGGAATCGACGGCGGCGCCTGGTCGTCGGGGCTGTCGTCGTCGTCTTCGGGCGGGTCCTCTTCCGGGGCGTCGTCGTCGCTGGCCTCGGGGGGTTCAGGCGGTTCCGGCTCCTGGGGCTGCTGCTCCGCCTGGGGCGGCGGCGGCGGCTCCAGCGGCTGGTCGGGATCGGGCGGCGGCAGCTGCAGGGCCCGCGGGGCGATCACCAGACGCACCGCCACCTGCAGGTCGTCGGCCTCCACCCGGTCGCGGCCGCTCAGCGCCGCATGGGCCCGGGCGACCCGCACCGCGTACAACTCGGCCCGGTGCCCCTCCACACCGCCACGGATCGCCTCGGTGACCAGATAGCGGACCTGCTCGCGCTCGATCACCACATCCTTCAACCACTGGCGGGCCAGCAGCAGCTGGGTGGCCAGGGCGTCGGTCTCCTCCTGCCAGCGGGAGCGGAACGCCTCGCTGGATTCGCCGTGGTCGAGGGCTGAGCGGGTGATCGTCACCCGTTCCTCCGTGCTCACCAGCTGATTGGCCGACAGGGCGATGGCGAAGCGGTCGAGCAGGTGATCGCGCACCGCCCCCTCCTCGGGGTTGTAGGTGGCGATCAGCAGGGTGCGGCAGGGGTGCACAAGGCTCAACCCCTCGCGCTCGATCCGGTTGATGCCGGAGCCCACCGCCGCCAGCAGCAGGTTGGTGATGCCGTCATCGAGCAGGTTCAGTTCGTCGATGTAAAGCACGCCGCGGTGGGCCTCCGCCAGCAGCCCCGGCTGGAACACCGGCGTGCCACTGCTCAGGGAGGCGGCCACGTCCACCGCCCCCAGCAGCCGGTCTTCGGTGACGCCGAGGGGGACCTGCACGAAGGGGGCGGGAATCACCCGGGTGGGAAGCAGGGTGGTGGGATCGGCGCCGCTGGGATCGCCCCCGCGCGCTGTAATGCGCTGATGGATAGCGGTATCCCAGTCGTCGGGCCGCTGGGGATCCACGTTGCGGCTGCTCACCCCCTCGCCCAGATCGAGCACGTCGATCGGCGGCAGGAGCGCATGCAGCCCGCGGGCCAGCACCGACTTGCCGGTGCCGCGGCCCCCGGCGATCACCACCCCACCGAGCCCCGGGTCCACCGCCGCCAGCAGCAGGGCCAGCTTCAAGGTGCCATGCCCGGTGATCGCGGCGAGCGGAAAGGCGCGTGCGGCGGCGCCGGCGGCGGCCGGAGTGGCAGCGGACCCGCTGACGACCATGGGGCAGAGGCTGGAGAAGGGGGTTCAGTCTCGCTGACGGTGCTGCGCCACCCATGGCTGCGGCTGGGGGTGCTGGGGCGAACAGCCTTGTGGCCGGCAGAACCTACACTTTTGCAACGAGGCCGGGCGATGTTTCCGCACGCCTGGCATTTCTTTCTGCTATCGCTGCGGCCCCGTCATGGTGTTGTTTTCCCGGGTCGATCGTCCTGGCCGCACCAGTGAATCCAAGGCGTCGCGCCGGAACGCCGCCGAAGCGGGCGCCGCTGCGGCGCGCGGCTTCGGTGGTGGCACCGGCGCTGGTGCCACCACCAAGGCTTCCCGCAGCAGCAACAAGCGGCGCAAGGGGCTCAGCCGCGCCGACTGGGGGCCGCTCGGCAAGCACCCGGATGTGGACGCGATCGTGGCCCGCCAGCGTCTGCATCTGCCCCTGTCCGGCCGCCTCAGCGTGGAGGAGGTGAACCGGGCCTGGAAGCTGGCTGCAGCCGAGCACCACCCCGATCGCGGCGGCGCCCACGACACCATGCAGCTGGTGAACGGCGCCCGGGATCTGCTGCTCGGCCGCGACGGCGACACCCCGCTGGAGCGGCCGGAGGAGCGCCGCCGCTCGGACTTCTACTGATCCCCCGCGTGCCGTGCGGCCCGTTCGAGCGCACGCTCGCGATCGCGCTCGGGGCCAATCTCGACGACCCCGGCGCCACCCTGGCGGCGGTGCGACCCCTGCTGGCCGCCGAACTGGTGGCCTGGGCCGGTACCTCCCCGCTGAGGGCGCCGGAGGCCGGGCTGCAACTGCACTGGTCGCCGCTCTTTCGCACTGCGCCGGTGGGGGGACCGCCTGGTCAGCCGCCCTATCTCAATGCTGTGCTGCTGGTTCACCACAGCCCTCTGCCCGCCACAGCGCCCGCCGCTCACGCAACCTGGCCCGCTGCCGAGGAGCTGTTGCGGCGGTTGCAGCGTCTGGAAGCCGCCTTCGGCCGTGAGCGCTCGGTGCACTGGGGGCCGCGCACCCTCGACCTCGACCTGCTCTGGTGCGGCCGCCAGGTCTGCTGCACCGCCACACTCACCTTGCCCCACCCGCGCCTACGCGAGCGGGCCTTCGTGCTGGCCCCGCTGGCGGCCCTCGATCCGCTGCTGATCCCGCCTGGCGGGGCGGTCACGGCGGCGGAGCTGCTGGCTGCTGCCCTGCTCTGTGGCGCCGAGCCCCCGCCGCTGGCGCTGGCGGGGGTACCGGGCTGGCCCGACACCGCGCCCGTGGCGGCAGACGGTCACACTGGAAGCCCGAAGCGCGCCGTGCATGGCCCCCTTGCCGCCCCCTGAGCCCTCCACTCATCTGGCCACGGTGGGGGCTCTCGATGCCCGCAAGATCCGCTTTGAGCTCAACCGCGTGGTGCTGCCCAAAGGCGTGGAAGGCACCTACGGGATCATCCGCCACCCTGGCGCGTCCCTGGCGGTGCCCGTGCTTGACGACGGCCGGGTGGTGATCCTGCGCCAGTACCGCTTCGCGGTGGAACGGCGCATCCTTGAATTCCCCGCCGGCACTCTGGAAGATGGCGAGGACCCGTTGGCTTCGATGCAGCGGGAACTGGCGGAGGAAGCGGGCTACAGCGCCAGCCGCTGGGATTCGCTGGGCCTGATGTTGCCCTGCCCCGGCTATTCCGATGAGGTGATCCACCTGTTCCTGGCCCGCGCCCTCACGCTCCTACAGCAGCAGCCCGCTGGCGATGACGACGAAGACATGGAGGTGCTGCTGATGGAGCCGCAGGCCCTCGATGCGGCCCTGGCCAGCGGCGATGAGGCCCTGGATGGCAAGAGCGTGACCGCCTGGTTCCGCGCCCGTCAGCTGCTGGGTTGCTGAAGCGGTGCAGGAACGGTTGCGATGACCCCGCCCCGCTGGCTGTTCTGGCACCGCCGTGACCTGCGGCTGGCCGACAATCTCGGCCTGGCGGCCGCCGCTCGCGCCACGCCCGCCGTGACCGGCGTGTTCGTGCTCGATCCGGCCCTGCTGGAGGCGAGCGACCTGGCCCCGGCGCGGCTGTGGTTTCTGCTGGCAAGCCTGCGGGAGCTGGAGCAGCGCTGGCGTGAGGCCGGCAGCCAGCTGCTGCTGCTTCGGGGGGATCCAGCCGAGCTGCTGCCCCAGCTGGCGCTAGCGATCGGCGCGGCGGTGGTCGCCTGGAACCGCGATGTGGAACCCTTCGGCCGCGAGCGCGACCGCCGCGTCGCCACCGCGCTGCAGCAGGACGGGCTGAAGGTGCTGGCGGGCTGGGATCAGCTGCTGGTTCCCCCCGACAGCCTCTTCACCGGCGGTGGCGCTCCCTATCGGGTGTACGGGCCGTTCTTCCGTGCCTGGCGGCGCCGGCTGGAGCCGGCCGGGCCGACGGCCGCCGGTGCTGGCGGGCTGGAGCTGGCGCCGGTAGCGGCTCCCAGCGGCCTGCTGGCTCTTGATCCCACCGCCCTGCCCGCCCGCGGCCAGGCCCTCTGGGCGCGCCTGCCGCTCCTGGACGCCGTGCCTGCGACCGGCGACAGCGCCGCTGCCCTTGGCCATGCCGGCTTCGCCGGCGCCGATCTCTGCCCCTGCCGCCCGGGAGAAGCCGCTGCCGCCGATCGGCTGGCCCTTTTCGCCGATGGCGCCCTGCTGCGGTACGAACCCGGCCGCAACCTGCCAGGCGAAGCGGGCACCTCCTGCCTGAGTGCGGCCCTCAAGTTCGGCACGCTCAGCCCGCGGCAGGCCTGGGCGGCGGCCCAGCAGCAGCGGCCCCGCGCCCGCAGCGACGAGGACCTGCAGGCGATCACGGTGTGGGAGCAGGAACTGGCCTGGCGCGAGTTCTACCAACAGGCCCTGTTTCACTTTCCCGAGCTGGCTGACGGGCCCTATCGCCCCCAGTGGCGCCGCTTTCCCTGGGAGAACGACACGGGCCGTTTCGAGGCCTGGTGCGCGGGCCTCACCGGCGTGCCGATCGTGGATGCGGCGATGCGGCAGCTGAACACCTGCGGCTGGATGCACAACCGCTGCCGCATGATCGTGGCCTCCTTTCTGGTGAAGGATCTGATCTGCGACTGGCGCTGGGGCGAACACCAGTTCATGCGCCTGCTGGTGGATGGGGATCTGGCTGCCAACAACGGGGGCTGGCAGTGGAGCGCCAGCAGCGGCATGGATCCCAAACCCCTGCGCATCTTCAATCCCTTCACCCAGGCGGCCCGCTTCGATCCCGAGGCTCAGTACATCCGCCGTTGGCTGCCGGAACTGGCGCATGTGGCCACTGCCGATCTGATCAGCGGGGCGATCGCGCCCCTGGAACGGCGGGGTTACCCCGCACCGATCGTGGACCACAAGCAGCAGCAGGCGCGCTTCAAGGGGCTCTACGCAGGGCTGGCCTGAGCCGGCCGAGCCTGGCGTCGGTGGGGAGGATCTGGCCGGCGGCCCTGGCTCAGACCCGCACCTGGGCGCGGGACTCCGCAGGGGCAGAGGCGGGCGCTGCAGCCGCTGAGCTGCTTGCGAGCTGGCGCAAGGCAGTGATCACAGCTTGTTGCTGCTCGGAAGTCAGTTCGGGGAAGATCGGCAGGCTGAGCACCTGGGAGGTGAGCCGCTCGGTGGCCGGCAGGCTGCCGGGGCCATAGCCCAGCTGGGCGTAGGCCGGCTGGCGGTGAATCGGAATCGGGTAGTAGATGATCGTGTTGACGCCGGCGGCGGCCAGCTCCTGCTTGAGCCAGTCGCGGCAGCAGCTTTCGGGCAGGCCGTAAGTGGCGCTGGTGCTGGAGGGGGCGCAGCTGCCGCCGCAGGTGTTCGCGCCCGCTGGGCAGAACGGGACGCGCACCACGAACTGGTTCCAGCTGTGGCCGTCGGGCCCCGCCTCGGGCAGGGCGATTCCAGCAAGGCCCGCCAGCTCACGCTGGTAGGTGGCGGCGAGCTGGCGGCGTCGGTCGATCCAGCGCTCCAGATGGGGGAGCTTCACGGCCAGCACCGTGGCCTGGAGAGCATCGAGGCGGCTGTTGTAGCCCAGCGACGTGTGCAGATAGCGCTCCGGCATGCCATGCACGGCCAGCTCGCGGATGCGCTGGGCCAGCTCTGGGTCGCTGCAGAGCACAGCGCCGCCATCGCCGGCACCGCCGAGGTTCTTGGTGGGGAAGAAGCTGAAGCAGCCCGCATCCCCCCAGCTGCCCACCGGCTGCCCCGCCCAGCTGGCGCCGGTGGCCTGGGCGCAGTCTTCGATCACCTTCAGGCCATGCACTGAGGCGATCGCGGTGATCCGCTCCATGTCGACTGGACGGCCGAACAGGTGCACCGGCATCAGGGCGCGGGTGGCGGGCGTGATCGCCGCCTCGATCCGATCGAGATCGATCAGATAGGAGCTTTCCTCCACATCCACGAACACCGGCGTGGCCCCCACGCTGCTGATCGCTTCGGCCGTGGCGAAGAAGCTGAACGAACTGGTGATGACCTCATCACCCGGACCGATCCCCAGGCCTCTCAGGGCCAGCACCAAGGCGTCGGTGCCGCTGTTGCAGCCGATGGCATGGGGGCTGGCGCAGACAGCGGCGAACTGTTGCTCGAAGGCCGCAATCCGGGCCCCCCCGATGTACTGGCCGCTGCGCAACACCTGCAGAACGGCGTCTTCGAGGCCTTCACCAAGCTGATGAAGTTGCTCGGTGAGATCGAAGGGGGGCACCTGCATGCGGGCAACCTTAATCCCCTCAGCCTTCGGTTCCAGGGGCCGCTTGGCCAGGGTGCCACTTGATGTTGCAGCCGATGGCGGGCCGCTGATCGGGGTCCGGGGCCTGGCCACTGAGCACCGCATCGAGCGCCTCTCGCAGGGCGCTGCCATCTGCGGCCTGGCCCGTTCCGGGGCGGCTGGCATCGAGCTGGCCGCGGTAGGCAAGCCGGTGGTCTGCACCGTAGAGATAGAGGTCTGGAGTGCAGGCGGCGTGGAAGGCCCGGGCCACGTTCTGGTCGCTGTCCAGCAGGTAGGGGAAGCGCCAGCCGTGCCGCCGGCGTTGGTCGTTCAGCCCCTCAGGGCCGTCCCCGGGGTGGGTGCGGACGCTGTTGCTGGCGATCGCCAGGATCACCACTCGGTCGTGGTAGTCGTGCTCAAGCCGCGTGAGCTCCGGTTCGATGTGCTTCACGAACGGGCAGTGGGCGCAGAGGAACAGCACCAGCAGCGGCTGGGGCGGCAGGGCGGTGCTGTCATGGAGGCGGCCATCGAGATCGGCGAGCCGAAACGGGGGCAGGGCCGTGCCCAGCGGCAGCATGGTGGAGGCGGTGAGGGCCATGGCGCCAGGCTCCGCGGCGGGACTTCCGCTGTGATTGTGGCGTCCGCGCCGGCGCCGCCACTGGGGCAGGATCGGCGCCCCCCGGTTCGCCTGCGAGAGCCCCTTGAAGTCTTCCTGGCGTTTGTCTTCATGGCGCCGCCTTGTGGCGTTGCCGGCGCGGCTGCGAACGGCGCGCTGGTCGCTAAGGCGGCCCTTGCTGCGGCCGTTGGCGCTGGTGGTGGTGACGCTGCTGGTGACGTCTTCCCTGCTGGCGAGTTGTGTTCCCGCCACCAACAGGGCCAGCTGGCGAATCTTCCCCCTGCAGCGCCGTCAGCCCCACGACGGCCTGGCGGTGGTCAACCAGCCCGACGGCTTCGGTGTGCACCTGTGGCTCGAAACCGACACCCGCCAGCGGGGGGTCTGCCGGCCGCGCTGGTTGCCGGATCCGCCCCGTCTGTTCAACGGCAACGGCAGTGCGCCGTTCAGCTCTGGCCTGGCGACCCGCCAGGAGTTTTTTGAGGTGGTGGCCCGCGGCGATGTGCGCCGGGCGCTGCAGCGCGAACTGGAGGCGCTCTGCCAGGCGCGCGCCCCGCGCAGCCGCTGGGAGTGGACCGATCCGCCCCGCCGTGCGGATCAGGTGAAGCAGGAGAGCTTCCCGATGCTGCAGGAGGAGGATCTGCTGCCCGATCCCAACGAGGTGCGGGCCCGTGAGGAGGCGCTGGAGCAGGGAGCTGGAGCTGAGGCCCCGGCACCGTCTGCAGCACCGGAGGCTGCGCCCTAGTCCCTGGCTCCCGGCGCGCTCAGCCCTTTCCCTCGTCGGCCTTGAAGCGGGACAGGGCCAGACCCCCCGCCGACCAGGCCTGCAGTGGTGCAGGCGTGCTCAAGCGGCGGTGAGGCGTGGCCCCTCGAAACCGGCCCAGACCGCCCGCTCGGCCCGCTTCCAATAGCGGCTGAAGCGCCGCAGATCCACGGGGCCCTCCAGCTGCACGAACGGCTCGGGCTCCAGCACCACCAGCGGCAGGGCGGCGCCGATCGTCGCGGAAAGGTCTGCAAAGCGGGGATCCACCGCCCGGCTGGTCACCACCCCGTCGGCGCCATGGCGAGCGGCGAAAGCGAGCAACTCCTCCGCCACAGCTCCGGCCCGTAGCACCACCGGCAGATCCAGCAGGCATTCGTAGAGGAAGCCGAGCCGCTTGAGGCTGATCGCCGGGCCCTGGCCGGCGCTTCCCTCGATCAGGGCCCGGTCGAACACGAACAGGGCCGGTCGACCGGGATGGGCGCGCCAGGCGGGGTTGGCCTGCCCCAACGCCTCGCCGTGGATCCAGAGCACCGGCCGCTGCAAGGGGCCGGTTGGAGCGACGGTGGCCTGCTCGGGTGGGCCAGCGGCTGACCTGCCGGCGGTAGGGGCTGGCGGCAGGGTCTGGTCCTGCAGCGGCGGCTCCGGCAGGCTGAGCGGCGCCTCGCTGCGGAACAGCCGCTCGCCCAGCCGTTCGTAGCTGGCCTCGAACGGGCAGCCACCCGGCCGGCCGGCGCCGCCGGCTTGCGCCTTCGGGCAGGCGCGGCAGAAGCGGCCGCCGCTGAAGCGCTCCAGGTTGGCGCGGTTGAACAGGTAGGGCTTGGCACTGAAGGTGCCGGCCACCCATTGCCAGCTGAGGTTGTTGCTGGCCGGATCGCCGTCGAGCAGGTGGCGCAGGAACCAGCGGGAGCCGGTCTGCCAGCGCACCCGCCGCCAGTGCACCAGGTAGGCCGCCAGCCACATCCGGGCATGGTTGTGCAGCCAGCCCTCGTGCACCAGCTGGTGGCGAAAGGCATCGATGCAGGCCAGGCCGGTGCTGCCGCCGGCGATGTCGTCGGGCAGGTCTGCGCGGTAGGCCGTGGGCGGCAGGCCGCTGGCGCCCTGCTCGCGGTCGTCCCAGATGCCCTCGCCCAGCTGCTGCCAGACGCGCTGCCAGTAGTCACGCCAGCCGAGCTCGTTGATCAGCTTCTCCCCGGCGCTGCGGCCCAGCCCCCGGGTGGCCAGGGCCGCGAACACCGCCTGCCGCACCTCCGCCAGGGTGAGCACCCCGTGGCGGATGTAGGGGGAGAGGCGGGTCACGGCGCCATCGAGATGGTTGCGGCTGGTGGCGTAGGCCACCGGGTCGAGCGCTGCCAGCGCAGCCAGCGCCGCTGCCCGGCCACCGCGCATCGGGCTCAGCGGTGGGGCGTCTTCGGCATCCGGGGCGCCCGGTTGCTGGCCGAAACGGGCCTGCAGCTCGGCGGCCAGCTCGTGCCGATCGGCGAAGGTGCGGGGCAGATCGCCGGCGGCAGGCGGCCAGGCGAGGGGGACAGCGGGCTCCATGGCACCGATCGTGGCGCGGGCAGGGCGCCAGCGCTGCGGGAGAATCGCTGCCAGCTCGCTCCCCGGACATGCTTCTCGATCTGCGCGGCAAGAAGGCCCTGGTCACCGGCATCGCCAACAACCGCTCGATCGCCTGGGGCATCGCTCAGCAGCTGGCCGCGGCGGGCTGCGAGCTGGCGGTCACCTACCTGCCCGACGACAAGGGCCGCTTCGAGGGCAAGGTGCGTGAGCTCACGGCCCCGCTGGCCCCCAGCCTGGTGCTGCCGCTCAACGTGCAGATCCCCGCGCAGATCGAGGCCGCCTTCGCCGCGATCCAGGAGCAGTGGGGCAGCCTCGATGTGCTGATCCACTGCCTGGCCTTCGCCGGCAAGGAGGAGCTGGTGGGTGACTACAGCGCCATCACCCCCGAAGGGTTCGGCCGGGCGCTGGAGGTGAGCGCCTATTCGCTCGCGCCGCTCTGCCGCTATGCCAAGCCCCTGTTCAATCCTGGCGCCAGCGTGATCACGCTCAGCTACCTGGGCGCCGAACGGGCGATTCCCAACTACAACGTGATGGGGGTGGCCAAGGCGGCCCTTGAGGCCTCGGTGCGCTACCTGGCCGCCGAACTGGGCCCCGACAACCAGGTGCGGGTGAACGCCATCAGCGCCGGCCCGATCCGCACCCTGGCCAGCTCCGCCATCGGCGGCATCCTCGACATGATCCACAACGTGGAGGAGAAGGCCCCGCTGCGGCGCACCGTTACCCAGGACGAAGTGGGCGCCACCGCTGCCTTTCTGGCCAGCCCGCTGGCCTCGGGCATCACCGGCCAGGTGATCTATGTGGACGGCGGCTACTGCATCACGGGGATGTGAGCGCCCTCTCGCTTCACGGTGCACCCATCAGCTCGTCCGAGCGCATCGGCATCACCGATCCCATCCAGTCGATCGTGGTGGTGTGCAGGTTGTAGAAGGCGGCTTCCACCTGCAGGCGGCCGCTGCGCATCAGATCGGTGAGCAGCACGCTGGAGTCGACCAGGTTGCGGGCCGCGTTGAGGGTGTGGTGGCGGGCGGCCTGATCCAGGTCGTCATGGCCGCCGAGGTGGAGCAGCTCCATGCGCAGCTGCCCCACCACCTGGGCCAGGCTCGGGGTGAGGATCAGCGCCGGGTTGAAGGCCGCTTCCATGGCGCCACAGCGCTCATGGCCCAGCACCACGATCACGGGCACGCCCAGGTGGGCCACGGCGTACTCCAGCGAGGCGATGGCCGCAGTGGTGGAGAGGGTGCCGGCGTTGCGCACCACGAACAGGTCGCCGAAGCCCGTGTCGAACAGCAGCTCCACCGGCACCCGGGAATCGGCGCAGCCCAGCACCGCCGCAGCCGGATGCTGGCCTGATTCCACTTCGAGCATGCGCTCGCGGCTGCTGTGGGGATGGAGCGATTCACCGTCAAGGAAGCGCCGGTGGCCCTCTCGCAGTTCGGCGAGCACCGTCAGGGGACAGTTTTTCACGCGGGGGCCGGATCGGTGCTGGCGATTGTGGACCGAGTCAGGCCTTCGGGTTCGGCATGATTGGTACTGTCCCGCCCCACAGCCCGTGTCCCTCCATCCGGACCTCGATCCCGGCAGTCCGGGAGGCCGTAGCGGCCGTGTCCACCGGGTCACCGGGGAAACCGATGTGCGGGTGCGCCTGGATCTCGATGGCAGCGGCGCCTGCCAGGTGAGCACCGGGGTGCCGTTCCTGGATCACATGCTGCATCAGCTGGCCAGCCATGGCCTGCTCGACCTGGAGATCAGCGCCCACGGCGACACCCACATCGACGACCACCACACCAACGAGGACGTGGGCATCGCCGTGGGCCAGGCCTTGGCGCAGGCCCTGGGCTCCCGCCGCGGCATCCATCGCTTCGGCCATTTCGTGGCGCCGCTCGATGAAGCGCTGGTTCAGGTGGCGCTTGATTGCTCCGGTCGCCCCCACCTCAGCTACGGGCTCACGATTCCGGCCCAGCGGATCGGCACCTACGAGACCGAGCTGGTGCGGGAGTTCTTCGTGGCGGTGGTGAACAACTCGGGCCTCACCCTGCACATCCGCCAGCTCGATGGCCTGAACTCCCATCACATCGTGGAGGCCTGCTTCAAGGCGTTTGCCCGGGCGCTGCGGCTGGCGGTGGAGATCGACCCGCGTCGGGCCGGTGCCGTACCCAGCAGCAAGGGGGTGCTGGAGCAGGCGGGCGCCGCTTAACACTCCTTTACGTGATGATGGGAGGAACGCCGTCCGCTCGCCCGTTCATGACCCTGGCCGCCAGCCGCCCCGACCATCCGGACGCACCGGAGTCCGCCGCGAGCCCCACCACCTACGCCCGCGCCGATTGGGCCAGTGCGTTCCGCAACGTGGGCAGCGAACTCACGGCGGCGCCGCTCACCGCCAGCAAGGGCTCCATCCCCAGTGAGCTCAGCGGCACCCTCTACCGCAACGGGCCGGGTCGGCTGGAGCGCGGCGGCCAGTGGGTGCACCACCCCTTTGATGGCGACGGCATGATCACCGCCGTGCGCTTCGACGGTGGCGGCGCCAGCGTCACCAACCGTTTCGTGCGCACCGAGGGCTGGCTGGCGGAGGAGGAGAAGGGCAGCTTCGTGTACCGCGGCGTGTTCGGTACCCAGAAGCCCGGCGGTCCCCTCGCCAATGCCTTCGATCTGCGGCTCAAGAACATCGCCAACACCCACGTGGTGCGGCTGGGCGACCGCCTGCTTGCGCTCTGGGAGGCGAGCCTGCCCCACGGCCTCGATCCCGACACGCTGGAGACCACCGGCCTCGAGCGGCTGGATGGCGTGCTTGCCGCCGGGGAGGCCTTCAGCGCCCACCCCCGCTTCGATCCCGGTCACCGGGGCGGCCCGCGCATGGTCACCTTCGGGGTGAAGGCGGGGCCCCGCAGCACGATCCGGCTGATGGAGTTCGACGCCTCCAGCAGCCAGGCCAGCAACGGCGAGGCCATCACCAGCCAGGACCCAAGCAGCCACGGCATCAGCGGCGATCACAGCAGCGGTCACCAGGGCAGCGTCACGCGCGGCAGTGGCCGCCTGCTGGCCGATCAGACCCGCAGCTTCAAGGGGTTCGCCTTTCTGCACGATTTCGCGATCACCCCCAACTGGGCCGTGTTCCTGCAGAACGCCATGGCCTTCAACCCGCTGGGCTTTGTGTTCGGCCTGAAGGGGGCCGCCCAGTGCCTGGCCTCCAAGCCCGGCGAGCAGGGTCAGTTCTGGCTGATTCCCCGCTCCGGAGAAGGCGAGCCCCTGCAGGTGCAGGCGCCGGCCGGCTTCGTGTTCCACCACCTCAACGCCTTCGAAGACCCCGGTGCCGGCGCCGCCGGCCAGGTGGTGGTGGATTCGATCTACTACGACGACTTCCCCACGATCGGCCCGGACACCGACTTCCGCGCCGTGGACTTCAGCACCCTGCCGGTGGGCCAGCTGCACCGCTGCCGCATCGATCTGGCCACCGGCACGGTGAGCAGCGAGCGGCTGGAGGAGCGCTGCTGCGAATTCGCGATGGTGAACCCTGCCCGCGTGGGGCTGGATGCCCGCTACGCCTGGATGGCGGTCACCCATCGGGAGCGGGGCAACGACCCGCTGCAGGCGATCGAGAAGCTTGACCTCCACTCCGGCGAACGCTGGGTATGGAGTGCGGCGCCGCGCGGCTTCGTCAGCGAGCCGCTGATGGTGCCCCGGCCGGCCGTTGGCGCCGGGTCCGCTCCGGCGGAAGACGACGGCTGGATCCTCTGCGTGGTCTGGAACGGTGCCCGCTCGGCCAGTGACCTGGTGATCCTGCGGGCCGACGACCTCACCGAGCAGGCGGTGATTCCCCTGCCCCTGGCCATCCCCCACGGGCTGCATGGCAGCTGGAGTGCGGCATGAACGCGCACCCGCACGCCACTGGCTCCGCCTCCAGCGCCGCTTCAGGCCTGGCGCCACAGCTCTTTTTGCGTCTGGGCCGGGTGCTGGTGACGGCCGGCCTGTGGCTGCTGGCAGTCGCAGCTCCGCTCGCTTTTCAGCCGGCGGCCGCTGCTGCTGCGCTGTTCCACCTGGTGGGGCCGGTGCCTGAGGAGCTCGGCCTGCACGACGAGCGCCTTTCCACCTGCACGGCGCCAAGCCATTGCGTTCGCCAGGACTGGCCCCTCGCCGATCCGCTGGACGGTCTGCGCCAGCTGCTGCCGGTGCTGAAGGCCACGCCGGGGATCACGGTGGAGCGCTTCGAGGAGGAGCCGGAGGCGGCCTATCTCCACGCCACCGCAGAAAGCCGCCTGTTCGGCTTCATCGACGACCTCGAACTGGCGGCCGATGCCCGCAGTGGCGTGCTGCAGGTGCGCTCGGCCTCACGCCTCGGGGATTCAGACCTGGGGGTGAACCGAGCGCGGCTGGAGAGCCTGAAGCAGGCCCTCGATGCCGGGCTCAGCCCCGCTGCTGCCGGCTGAGGGTGGCGGCGGAGAACACATGACCCAGCTCGGCGGCAATCAGCACCACCGCAGCGGGATCGGCGGCCCCGTCCACCCTGGCCTTGAGCGCGGGATCGCCTTCCACCTGCAGCAGGAACGCGTTCAGTTGGGCTTTGGACATGGTCGTTGACGGCGGAGGCCTGACTCCGTCCTACTCGGGGGCGCTGAGCGCCCCCGGGCCTCAGACGTTGCCGAAGGCCACCTGGCAGGCGGCATTAAGCAGTTCCGCCTCCGCGGCGGACTGGGGCTGGCGGCCATCCAGCAGGCCGGCGTTGCAGTCGGCCGTGAGCTGGTAGGTGCCGCCGTCGGCGGTAACGGCGAAACTCACCACCGAGCTGCTGGTTGGCACCACCGAAGCGAAGATCAGCTGGTAGCTGCTGTTCGGCACCAGGATGTAGGTCTGGTTGGCGCTGATGGCTGAATTGACGGCGTTGTTGATGATTGAAGCAGTGGCGAGGGTGGCGATGCCCCAGGTGGCGGCGCGGGCGCCCCACCAGCCCCATGTTGGGGTGCTCCAACCGCCATACCAGCCGTAGTTCCACGGCCGCGCCACGCCCCAGCCTGGCCGCGCCCAGCCGGCATTGACGTTCACGTTGTTGATGTTGACGCGCCGATCCCAGTTGACGTTGGCGGTGCGATTCACGTTGACGTTTCTGTTGATATCGCGATTCACCTCCCGATTCACGTTCCAGTTGTTGTCCAGATTGCGATTCACACTACGGTTGGTGTCGCGGTTCAGGTTGCGGTTGCCGGCCACGGTGTTGCCGCTGGGCCGGTTGAGCGAGGGGTTTAGGCCGGGTTGACGCACTTGGTTGCTCCAGCCGCCGCTGGGCCTGGAGGAACCACGGCTGAGACCGCTACTGGCGTTGCTAAAGCCTGTGTTGCCCCTGCTGCCGCCCTGGGATCCAAGGCTGGCCCGTGAGGCACCACCCCCACCACCTCCACCACCACGGGAGCCGCCGCCGCGGGAGCCACCACCACCTCCCCGAGCGATCAGGTGTGTGGGAGGGGAGGCAGTTTCCGTTGAGGAATCAAAAGCGAAGCCGGCACCAGCGGGAAGTGTGACCATGCCAGCCAACACAAGGGCGAATCCGGAGAGTTGGTTCATTTCAGGACCAGATCACATCCGTCGTCGTAGCAGCTCGCGTTGGTGCGCCCGCTGCTGTCGAAGTGCACGCGAACCAGATCCCGCCCAGTCATCAGATCGGGCCGGTTCTCTTGCACGCTGTTGAGGTAGTTGGGATTGACGACGCAGAGATCCCGGCCGTTGAAGCACACCGTGTTGGCTGAAAACCGTGCCGACGCGCTTTGCAGGGTCTCCCACTTCTTGCGCTCGGCGTTGTAGAGCTCCATTTTCAGAGGGGAGTCGGTCACACGGATCGTTTTGGTCACTGCGCCGATGCGGTGTCGATACAACGTGACGCTGCCGAAATCCTCGGCTTCAACTGTGCAGGCCTGGGGATCCGCTCCCGCCAGGCTGCATCTGGTGGAGAGCTTGTAGAGCAACTCTGCACAGGCCGGTGCCGCAAGCAGGGCGAGTGCGCAGCTCGCCAGAGCTCCGCTGAACAGGACGATCGCTTTCTGGGGCATTGGGGTGGAAGGCTTCACCCTGCGGACAACCGCAGGGTGGAGGTAGGTGTTGCCTCACTGTGGCCGGGACGACTACATCGCCGCCACGGAGCGAATGGGTCCGCAACATTCTGACTCACATCCAGCGGCGCCGATCTTCGGAACCCAGGCGAGGACGTGGGTTGGTGGACACGGTGGGGCCCTGAAGGTACGTGAAACCTGTTGGCATGATCCGCTTGAGCCCCGGTCTCTCGCTGAATCCAACTTGGAGTCAACTCCCTGCATGATGATGGTGTTGAGGGTATGGGTGAGTGCCGATCTCCACAGCGTCCGGGTTGTGCGCATCGCCCAAAGAATCGTATTTGCAGCGCGGGCTTTCAACTACTCCGGCGACGTCCCCTCCTTTGGCAGGAGAACGTTGTTCTCGTGAAGAAAGGCCACGGGCAACGCCTCGCCCCCAGCCTGCTGGAAAGGGTGGCGCGCGACACCTGCAATGGGCAGATGTCTTCGCCGCCCCGATGGGCGCATCTCGATCGCCATCACCACCCCACGCGCATCCTGACCTGTGCCATCCGATTCAGGCCCGCAGCCGCTGCCGTTTTCGCCAGCGCACAAAGGGCAGCGCCAGCGCCACGGCCGGATTCACAACGGCCTCGCACCGGTGATCAACAGGATCAGGGCGACGCTGCCGATCAGGGTGAGGGCCATGGCGGTGGCGATGCCGATCGAGGTCTGGTCGACATAGACGAAGTCGTCACGCTGGAGCCGCTTGAGCGTGCGCAGGTGTTCCCGTGCGGCGGCGGCCATGGCCAGGATGCCGGTGAGCACGAAGCCGATCGCCACCAGCCGCACGCCGAGGCCGGCATGGACGGGCCGCTCGAAGCGATTGGTGTTGATGGCGCCGATGATCTTGTCGAGGCCGAAACCGAAGCTGATCAGCGCCAGGCAGGTGCGGATCCAGGCCATCAAGGTGCGCTCTGCCGCCGCCCGGTTGCGTTCCTTGGCCAGCTCGTTGGTGAGATTGACCGCCATCAGGGCTGCAGCAGCGGCCCGAGCTGCGGCAGCAGCGCCGCCAGGGCCCGGCCGCGGTGGCCGAGGCGGCGTTTCAGATCGAGGTCCATCTCCGCGAAGGTGAGGCCGGCCTCCGGCACCAGAAACACCGGGTCGTAGCCGAAGCCGCCGCTGCCGCGCGGCGCCGTGAGGATCTCCCCAGGGCAGATCCCTTCCACCGTGAGCACGGTGTGGCCGCTGGGATCTGCCAGAGCCAGGGCGGCGGTGAAGCAGGCGCGGCGGTTGGCGGTGGGCGCCTGGGCTGCAGCTTGTTCGCCCAGTTCCCGCAGCAGCCGGGCGATGCGCTCGCTGTCGCTGGCGGCGTAGCGGGCCGAATGGATGCCCGGGGCACCGCCGAGTGCCTCAACACTCAGGCCCGAGTCGTCGGCGAGTGCCCAGCAGCCGGTGGCCAATGCCACGGCTTCAGCCTTGAGCCGGGCATTGGCGGCAAAGCTCTCGCCTGTTTCCTCCACCTCGAAGCCACTGGGCTGGGGGCGCACATCAAGCGGTGGCAGGCCGGCGGCGCGGGCCGCCTCGCCGTTGAGGGCGGCGTTGAATTCCCGCAGCTTGCCGGCATTGCCGCTGGCCAGCACCAGCACGGTGGCGGGTGAGCCGGGCGGGGTGGTGGGGGTCATGCCGCCTCCGCGTACTGGCGCGCCCAGGCGAGCACCGCGGCCACCCGCTCGGGGCTGGGGCCTTCGCAGTAGAGACGCAGCAGCGGTTCGGTGCCGGAGAAGCGCAGCATCAGCCAGTGGCTGGCGCCGAGCCGCAGCTTGACGCCATCGGTGCGGATCACCTCCAGCACCGGCGCGCCGGCCACCTCCGTGGGGGCGGCATCGGCCAGCTGGTGTTCCAGCCGCTGGCGGGTGGCCATGTCCCGCAGCCGCAGGTCGAGGCGGTCGTAGGTGCCGGCGCCGCCGTGGGCCTCGCGCAGCTGATCGAGTCGCTCGCCCAGCGGCAGCCCCCCTTCCACCACCGCTTCCACTACCAGCAGGGCCACGAACAGGGCATCCCGCTCCGGCAGGTGCATGCCCAGCCCCACCCCACCGGATTCCTCCCCGCCGATCAGCACATCGCCGCTCAACATCTCGGCGGCGATGTACTTGAAGCCCACCGGCTTCTCGATCACGCGCCGGCCGAGGCCTTCGGCCACCTGCTGCATCAGGTCGGAGCCGCTCACGGTTTTGACCACGGCGCCGGGCAGGCCGCGGGCGCGGGCCAGGTGATCGATCAGCAGTGGCATCAGCAGCTGGGTGCTGCAGTAGCGGCCCCGCTCGTCGATGGCGGCGATGCGGTCGCCGTCGCCATCGAACACGATGCCCAGCGCCGGCTGGCCGGCGGCGGTGCTGGCCCGCACCGCTGCGATCAGTTCGCCCAGATAAGGCTCCAGCGGTTCGGGGGGATGGCCGCCGAACAGCGGATCGCGGTTCGAGCGGATCTCCTGGATGCCGCCGGTTTCAGCCGGGTGGGGTGCAGCGGCAGGCGGCTGGCCCAGCAGCGCCGGCAGGCCACCGGCGGCCGAGCCGTGCATGGGATCCACGATCACCGCCATGCCCAGCCGTGCCAGGCCCTGGCGCAGGGCGCCGGTGTCGACCAGCCGGCGCAGCCCCGCCAGGTAGCCGGCCCAGCCATCGAAGCGGGGGGTGTCGCCGGCGATCGGCACGGTGATGCCGCCGGCCTCCAGGCGCTTCTCCACCCGGGCAGTGAAGTCGCCTTCCACCGAGCCGCCGAAGTGGCCCTTGATCTTGAGCCCGAGCCATTCCGGTGGGTTGTGGCTGGCGGTGATCACCAGGGCGCCCAGGGCGCCGCGCTCCACCACCGCCCAGCTGCAGGCGGGGGTGGGCACGGGCGTGTCGGTGAGCAGGGGCTCCAGGTCGGCGCCCCGCACGGCGGCGGCGATCGCCTCGGCCAGTTCGGGCGCGAGGAAGCGGCGGTCGTAGCCGATCACCACCTCCCGGCTTTGCAGGCCCGGCGGGGCGGAATGCTCCAGCTCGCGGGCGGCGGCGGCTGCCACCGGCAACAGCCGCTCCACCGTGATGTCGACGCCAAGGATGCCGCGCCAGCCATCGGTGCCGAACCGGATCGGGCTGGGCTCCAGGGGCAGGGGGGCGGACGCCATGGGGGGGAGGGGAAGTGCCAGGGTCGTAGCAGCGTGACGCATCCTGCGGGGCAGAGCGCGTGCCGGCCTCTGGGCAGGCCACCGTTCCCTTTAGCTTGGCCGCATGCCTTCCGCCCACCCCGATCGGGTGCTCACCGACCGGTTGCTGCGCAGCTGGGTCCGCTGCCGTCGCCGCGCCTGGCTCGACCGCCATGGCCCCCAGGAGCGACGACTCTGGACGGCCCACCGCACCCTGCAGCTGGACGATCAGCAGCGCTGCTTTGTGCAGTTGCTGGGCCGCAAGCCCCAGCGGGGTGAGGCGGGTTGCGCCGCCGCCGCGCCCGCCGTGGTGGGGCTGCGCCTGGTCGGCGAGGGCCCGGGCGGGCTGGCGCTGCAGGCCCACCCGCCCCTGCTGCTGCGCACCACCGGCAGCAGCCGCTGGGGCGCCCATGCCTATCTGCCGGTGATGGCGCGCCACGGCCGGCGGCTCACGCGGGAACACCGCCTGCTGATGACGCTCTGGGGCCGGCTGCTGGGGGAGCACCAGGACGCCAGCGTGGGAGAGGGCCTGGTGCTGGCCCACGGCGCCCGCGGGCTGGAGCAGGAACACCTGGCGCTGGGCCCTGGACTGCAGCGCCAGCTCGACGACAGCCTGCCGAAACTGGCGGACGATCTGCAACGGTCTCAGCCGCCACCGCTGGTCAACGACCGCAAGAAGTGCGTGCTCTGCTCCTGGCGGGGCCTGTGCGACCAGGAGGCGGCCCAGCAGGGCCACCTCAGCGAAGTGAGCGGCATCGGCGGCAAACGCCGCGAGCTGCTGCTGGATCTCCATGTGGGCGGGGTGGCGGATCTGGCGGCGGCCGACCCCGGTGCCCTGGCCGATGCGCTGGAGGTGCACGGCGAGCAGCACCGTGAGGTGGCTGAGCGGCTGGTGGCCCAGGCGCGGGTGCAGCGCGACGGCGCTCCGCAACGGATCGCGCCTCTCCCCGGCCAGCCCCTGCTGGCGCTGCCGGAGCTGGCCGCGGCCCCCGGCGTGCTCGTCTACGACATCGAATCCGACCCGGACGCCCGCGACGACTTTCTGCACGGCTTTCTGCGGATCGAGCGGCAGGCCGATGGCCGCTGGCCCACGGCCGCCGCCGCCGGCAGCCGTTACCAGCCGCTGCTGGCCCTGCATGAGCACGGCGAAGCCTTGCTGTGGCAGCGCCTGCGGCGGGCGCTGGCGCGCAGCCCGGGGTGGCCCCTGCTCCACTACGGCGAAACCGAGGCGGTGGCGCTGGTGCGGCTTGCCCAGCGCCAGGGCGCCAGCGAACGGGAGGTGGCGGCGCTGCGGGCGCGGTTGGTGGACCTGCACGTGCGCCTGCGGCGCCACTGGTTGCTGCCGGTGAGCAGCTACGGGCTCAAGGGGGTGGCTGGCTGGCTCGGCTTCCGTTGGAGCCAGAAGGGGGTGGATGGGGCCCGCTGCCTGCTGTGGTGGCGCCAGTGGCGCGGCGATGGCACCGCTGCGGGTCGCGGCAGCCACCACAACCTGCGCTGGATCCTCCGCTACAACCACGACGACGTCCGGGCCACCTGGGCGGTGGCCCGCTGGTTGCTGGAGCAGGACCAATCGCCCCCGCACCAGGACCCGCCGGCACCACTGGCTTAGAGCTTGCCCGCCCCGCCGCCGGCGCCCACCGGCGGGGTTACGAACGCCTCCGGGATGGAGAGCGCCAGTACCAGCCCGCCCTCGGCCTGCAGGCCCGCCTCCGCCAGTGCCTGCCGCCGCACCAGGGCCAGCCCCAGCCAGCAGGCCGGCTGCTGAGCAGTGGCGGGCAGCTCCAGACAGGAGGTGATGCGCCCGGCCCGGTCGCCCGCATAGGTGTGCAGGCTGCCGCCCGGCAGCGGCAGCGGGCCACCGGCGGGAGGCGTGCACACCCAGCGGCGCAGTTGCTGCTTGACGCCGTCGTAGGTGGCCAGCTTGGCCAGGGTTTCCTGGCCCACGTAGCAGCCCTTCGAGAGGCTCACCCGCGCCGCCAGGCCCAGCTCGAACGGGTTCACCTCCTCGTTGATCTCGGCGGGCGCAGCGGGGTGACCGCCCTGAAGCCGCCAGCGCTCGGCCTCGGCGGCAGAGAGATCCGGCAGCGCCTGGAGCGCCTCCGGCTCCGGCGCCTCGTCCGGCAGCACCAGCCGGCCGCCCGGCAGCAGGAAGCCCTCGGTGCCGCCGGCAGCCCCAAGGGGTTGCCACTGCCCGGGCGACGCCAGCAACGGCTCGGGAGCCTCGAGCAGCGTGAACAGGCTCACAGGCAGGGGCGCCCCCAGCACCACCTGATCGGCCGGAAACAGCACCCGATCGAGTGCCTGATGCACGGCGGCGCCATCACCTGCGCTCACCAGCAGCCAGGCGCCTGCGCCGTCCACCAGCACCTCGGCCAGCGCGCGCAGACGGCCGGTGGGGCTGATGCAGCAGGTGGCCAGGCACTGGCCGCTCCGGGCCCGCTCCAGGTCCTGGCTGGTCTGGCCGTGCAGGAAGCGCAGGGTGTCGGCCCCTTCCAGGCGGATCAGCACCGCCGGCTGCTGCAGACGGCTGGGGCGGGGCGGCTGCCAGGCCCATGGGTCGGGCTGGGGATGGGGCGTCACGGTGGGGGAGCATCCGGCGCCCTTACCCTTGCAAATCACCGCCGGGATCGGGGCGGGATCAGTTGCTGGCGGTTGGGGAGTGGTTGCTTGCGGCTGCTTCGTTGTTGCCGGCGGCCGCGGCGATCTCCTCCAGCAGGAACAGGCTGCGCAGTTCCAGCCCGGCTGCGGTCATCGCCTCGAGGCCGCCTTCCTGCCGATCCACGATCGTGACCACCCGCTGCACCACATAGCCGGCCTCCCGCAGTTGCCGCACCGCCTTGAGCGACGACCCGCCGGTGGTGACCACGTCTTCCAGCACGGTGATCGTGCTGCCGGCGGCGGGGAGGGGGCCTTCCAGCCAGGCACCGGTGCCGTGGCCTTTTGCCTCCTTGCGCACGATCAGGGCATCCAGCGGCCGCCCCACCAGCGCCGCCGCCAACGCGACGCCGCTCACCAACGGATCGGCGCCGAGGGTGAGCCCGGCGACGGCCAGCGCGCCGTCTTCCACCTGCTCCAGCATCAGCTCCGCCAGCAGGGCCAGCCCGTAACCGCTGAGGCTCACCGGTTTGCAGTTCACGTAATGGTCGCTGCTGCGCCCGGAGGCCAGGGTGAAACGGCCATGGCGATAGGCGCGGTCGGCCAGCAGCGGCAGCAGGGCGCGGCGCCGTTCCGCCGGATCAGCGGGGGGCAGCGGGGTGGCCGGAGCGGCGGCAAGGGAGTCGGGAACGGCGGACACTGGCAACTTTCCGGCTTGCTGACTTAGTTTGCGCTCAAATAGCCAGCTCCTGCCTGCAACGGGCACGGGCGTCTCTGGTGCTTCCGATGACCCGCCCCACCCCTTCTGCTGTGGCTCCCACCCGCTCCGTTGCATCCCTGGCGTGGCCTTCCATGATGCGGCCGGGTCTCGTCGCATGGCTGGTGGCGGCTGGTGGCCTGGCGGTCATGACCACAGCCCCTGCGTTGGCCGACCCGGTGGTCTGCACCACAACGGTGGAGGCCGGTGCCTCCGGTTCGGGCCCAGGCCGCGCGGCGCCGGTGGAGGTCACCCGCTGCGGCGTGGTGGAAGCCACCGACACCCTCTTCATGCGGCGCGCCTTCAGTTGGCGCTCACCGTTTGCGGCGGGGGTGAACATCCTTCATCAGGCCACCGATATCCTCGGCATCGCGATGGGTGGGCCGGAAGGCAACCGCGTGATGGGGCTGGGCTTTCCTGATCAGGCGATCATCTGGGATGGGAGCGCCATCAACAACACCGTCAACGCGGCGATGGAAGAACTCAGCTCGCCGATTCCGTTTCGCACAGCTGACCTGCCCAGCCAGTTCACCGGCAGTCTGCAGGGTTCCGGTGAATCGATGGCACCGCATCAGCTGGATGATGGCGCAGTACCCCCGTCGATGTGGTCACGGCCGATCCGCGGCTTGTGGTGAGCGGCACGCTGGGGGTCTAGCAATCTGGTGAATGCAGCGGACTCATAATCCGCCTAAGCCGGGTTCGATCCCCGGGACCCCCATCAAACAATTGTCGCCGGCTCATTGCGGCGCAACCGGTGCGGCCTTCCGGAAGCAGCCTCCAGCTGGATTCATTCCACACCGCGCCGTTGACACCGCCCTCTGCCCCACTTAAGGAGAGGTCGGAGCCGATCGGTTCTGCTGTTTGTTTCCCGCACCGGAATCGATGAGCCTCGAGAGCTTTCGCGATGAACTGGCCAGCACAGCCTGCACCCTGGCGGCCCGGGGCAAGGGACTGCTGGCCGCCGATGAATCCACCGGCACGATCGGCAAACGCTTCGAGGCCATCGGTGTGGACAACACCGAGGCGAACCGCCGCGCTTACCGCAGCCTGCTGGCCACCACACCTGAGCTCAACGAGCACATCAGCGGCGTGATCCTGTTTGAGGAAACCTTGTTTCAAGACAGCGTGAATGCGCTCGGCGAACCAGGTGCGCCGCTCGTGGACTTGTTCCGCAGCAGCGGCATCGTTCCCGGCATCAAGGTGGACCAGGGTCTGGAGCCGCTGGCGGGCGGACTGGAGGGAGAGAGCTGGTGCACCGGCCTGAAGGGACTGCAGGAGCGGGCAACGCACGCCTATGTGCGCGGCGCCCGTTTCGCCAAGTGGCGGGCGGTGCTGAAGATTTCCGCCGAGGGATCCCCCTCGGATCTGTGCGTGCGCGAGAACGCCTGGGGCCTGGCCCGCTATGCGCGCACGGTGCAGGAGGCGGGGCTGGTGCCGATCGTGGAGCCGGAAATCCTGATGGATGGAGACCACGACATCGAAACCACTGCCGCCGTGCAGGAGTGGGTGCTGCGCACGGTGTACAGCGCCCTCAGCCACTGCGGTGTGTTCCTGGAGGGCAGCCTGCTGAAGCCGTCGCTCACCCTGCCGGGCATGGCCTGCGCCACCCCGCCCAGCCCCGAACTGGTGGCTGAATACACCTTGCGCACGCTGGAGCGCACGGTGCCGGTGAGTGTGCCGGCTGTGCTGTTCCTCTCCGGTGGCCTGAGCGAAGAGGAGGCGAGTGTGTATCTCAACGGCATCAATCAAGCCACCACGCCAGCGCCGTGGCACCTGGGCTTTTCCTACGGCCGTGCGCTGCAGCAGTCGTGCCTGAAGCACTGGGCTGGCCACGATCTGGCCTCCGGCCAGCAGGCGCTGTTGGCGCGTGCCCGGGCCAATGGCCTGGCGTCTCAGGGCCTCTATGCGCCCGGCTCAGAACCCTCCGATGGTGCGCCGTTGTTTGAGGCGAATTACAGCTATTAGGGGTGGGTTTTGATACGACATTGTGCGTTCCGGGCTGTGGGGTTGAATGCCTGACGATCTGAGCGGTTGACTGCTCGAGGACCTGAGGCCTGGGACGCTGGTCATGGATAAGGTCGTCGTCAGTTCCTGTATCGATTGACATCCATCTGCCGAATGGGTGGCAGATGGATGTTCTGCTCTTCCTTGATGGCCATGTAGGCAGGATGTAGATGGCAATGGCGTTTGGCTGTCGTGAGTGGCAGAAGGCAGTGGGAGCGCCCAGATCCCTCTTGGCTGTGATGGCAAATGTCTGGAGAGAGTCTAAGATTGAACACTATCAGTTGATCTCGTTGTGGCCTCAGTTGATTGCGGCGGATTCCTGCATCGCTACTTCTTGGAAAACTCTTCCAAGCTCATGCATAAATGGATTCATTACTTTGATATCTATGAGCGACATTTCTCAAGATTCCGCAACGCCGCTCCGGTGATCCTTGAGATCGGGGTTTTTGGTGGCGGTTCTTTAGCTATGTGGAAGGAGTATTTCGGTCCCGGCGCACAGGTTCTTGGTCTTGACATCAATCCAGAATGCAAGCAGCATGAGGGCGAAGGTGTTGACATCTTCATTGGTAGCCAGGATGATCCTGCGGTGATCGAGCGGATCCTCAGTCGCTATCCACGAATCGATATTGTCTTGGATGATGGCAGCCATCGGATGAGCCACATGGTCTCTTCGTTTGAATTGCTTTATGAACGCATTCATCCCAGAGGCGTGTACATGGTGGAAGATACGCATACTTGCTATTGGGATGAGTATGAAGGTGGGATTGGAAGATCGGGGAGCTTTATTGAGTTCGCGAAGGGAAAGATTGATGAGATCAATGCCGTGCATGCGCGGGGTGCCTTGCCGATTTCCTCATTCACCCGCACCACAGACTGCATCTCGATCTACGACAGTGTGGTCGTCTTTGAAAAGCAACCTCAAGGTACGAGGCAGGCACCGATTACAGAGCCATTATGATGTTTCGTCTTCAAGCGATGGGATCAATTTCTGGCTATTGGTCTTGTGGAATCGTTGGTCTTTTCCTTGGATCATTGAATTGATCATCGATCTTCCAATGGCTTCGCGGAGTCGCGGCGCGTTGTGGTCAGGTGTTTTTTCACAGAGCTGAGCCCAGGTCTTGTGAAGGCTCCCCGACGGTCGGTCCGATCGGGAGGATACCTGCGCACTTGTCAGCGAGAACCACTCAGCGAGAACCACGGGATCGAACACATCGGCTCTGCTGCCATTTTATCGTCAGCGACCATCTGGCTGATTATCTTTGGCCCATCTCCCCCACACCATGACCATGGTGATCTCAGCGCTCCAGCATCACCTCCTGCTCAGGATTCAGTCGTCCAACAAAAGCCTGCTGGCTTTTCACTTTCCTCCCATACAATCCAGCTCCCGGCTGGATCGGTGCGAGCGTGGGCCTGCTTCTTGTTTTGGTGGCGATCGGCCTGGTTGACAGTCTGTCGATGGTTCCCCTGGCTCTGGTGCCGATGACGGTGGCGCTTGGTAGCCGTCGTCCCGTGGCCCTTGCGGGTTCGTTTGTGGCGGGGGTTTATGTGGTGTATGTGTGCTTTGGCCTTTTGTTGTTGTTAGGAGCAGAAGCCTTCACAGCGCACTTCGGTGCAGGTCTTGCACGTCTCTGGAATCAACCCCAGGCACTGGAGTTGGTGATTCAGATCCTGGTGGGACTGTTGCTGCTGGCCTCCCCCTGGCTCATGCAGCGATCAACCACCGCCAAACCACAGGAGGCCCCAACAACCGGCAATTCACCGGCCGCCATGGCGGTGCTCGGGGGCAGCTTGGTGTTGGTGGGCCTTCCGGGCGCCGTGCCCTACCTCGCGGCTGTGGAGCGGATCGTGCAACATGACCCACAGGGGCTGGCGGGAGTCGCCTATCTCCTCGTTTACAACCTCATCTTTGTGCTGCCTCTGCTCAGCCTGATCGGGCTGCGTTTCCTCTTTCCCCAGCGGGCCGGCAGGATCTTTCAGTCGTTGGCCTCGCTCAGTCTGTCGGTGCTGCCGAAGCTCACAGCGGCGGTGGTGGTGGTGCTTGGCTTGGTGCTGGTGGCCGACGGCATCGGTTGGTTTCTCGGTCATCCCTTGCTGCCGGTGTCGAGCTGACGTGCACGAGTGGTTCATTCACCTGTGCCAGCTGCAATCCATCTCCGATCACCATGGTTTTGCATCCACGGGCCAGAGGATGGAAACCTCAACCCATCAGCAGAACCATCAGGAGCAGGCTCAGTCCCTGCCTGGCCTCAGTCCCTGCCTGGCAGTGGCTGGCAAGCTGCTGCCGCGCTTGTTCGTGATGTGGTTAGCGCGGAGTAGGCCTTTACCAATGATGACACTTGCCAGACAGGTGGGCCTCATTCAGTTATGTTTGCGCTTCGGATGATCGGTGTAGTCATGGGGTTGCAATCTATGTTTCTCAAGTCCTTGCGCTTGCTTCGTTCTGCTAGGCCGGTTCGGCGTTCGTTCCGTCTGCCGGGTGAATCTTCGCGGCCTCTTTCGGCGGCTTGTTCGGCGCCACACTCCTTGCAAAGGTCTGCGCGCCGCTGGTGGGCCATCCCCTTGCTGGTGATTCCGTTCACAGTGGCGCAGGCCCCAATCGCCTCCGCTCAGCCCACGAAGTTCGCCTTGGCCTGCATCGGCACCGAAACCGGTTATTCCGTGAACTTCGCTTATCGCTGGGGCAGCTCAGGTGAGTGGACGTCCGCCACCGTGGCACCCGGAAAGTGGCTGAAATTGACCTGGAACTACAAGTTTGCAGGCGAGAATAAATCGCCTGCGCTCAATGTGCGCTACGACGACAACACCACCGGCGTCACCAATATCGTACGCACCCCTCTGAAGGCTTACGCGGCCACCCAGTCCGATTGCGAAGACCAGGGTAAAACCTTTAACTTCTACCAGCGAGGCACGGAGCTGTACATCTCCGAGGAAGACTGACCACCGGCTTCGCTGATCGGGCGGCCTTACCTTCCTGGCCATTGCTGCTGCCGCCATGTCTGTCGTCGCTGCTGCTGCCTCCCTGCTGCAGGCAGTGGTTCTCCCCTGTGCGTCTGCTCTACAGTTGCTCTGACAGTTCCGGGGTTTGGGTGATGGGCTCAGTGCCTTTCATGACCTTGGGCTCAATGCTTTGCATGGCCTTGGGCACTGGCGCTCATCCACCCAGGCAGCTGTGCAAGCAGCTTTGCATCAGGAGTGATCAGTGCAACGACGCCGGGCCCTGTTTCTCTCCCATGGTGGTGGTCCATTGCCTTTGCTTGGTGATGCGGCCCATGCCGAAATGGTTGCTTGCCTGACAACCATTGCCGCCACGATCGAGCGGCCTTCCGCCATCCTTGTGGTGAGTGCCCATTGGGAAGAGCAGCAACCCACTGTGACTGCCGGCGCGAATCCGTCGCTTCTCTACGACTACAGCGGATTTCCAAACGAGTCGTACGAGATTCAGTATCCATGCCCAGGTGATCCGCCGCTGGCGTGCGCCATCGCTGCGGCGCTGGCTGAAGTTGGCATCGAGGCCCGCCTCACGACCACGAGAGGATTGGATCATGGCCTGTTCGTGCCTCTGAAGATCATGTTTCCCGCGGCAGAGATCCCGTGCGTGCAGCTGTCTTTGCTTCGCAGCCTGGACCCTGCCCAGCATCTGGCCCTGGGCCGTGCCCTGCAAGGCCTGGCAGATCCGGGGTTGCTGCTGATCGGTTCGGGCTTCTCCTTCCACAACATGAAGGCCTTCTTCACGCCCGATACAGCTGAATCCAAGGCGATGAATGGGGCCTTCGAGAACTGGTTGCTCGACACCTGTTCCAACCGCCAGCTCGCTGAACAGGAGCGCAGCCAGCGTCTGCTCCATTGGCAGGACGCCCCTTTTGCCCGCTACTGCCATCCCAGGGAAGAGCATCTTCTGCCGCTGCATGTCTGCTATGGCTATGCGGCCTCGGCCTGTTCCAGCAGCTACGAACTACAGATCCTTCACAAGCGAGCGTGCATGGTGCTCTGGGAGGTTGAGGCCTAGGAGGCTGCTGACACTGTCTGGGGAAGCCGGGTGATGCGGGGTGAACACTTCAAATCCATCTCCTGCTGCGCCCCTGAATGACTGCCGCTCGCCGAGATACGGCTTGAAGTGCCTCTCTGTTCAGCCTCACGGAATTGCAACGGGAGCGCCCAAACGTTGTTCCGCAGCTTCCCAGCTGTGCTTTCCCATCGGGGTTGTTCATGCCTGCAGCTGAGCCACCCGCTGCGGGGCGGGTGAGGCCCACAGATTCATGGCATGATGCTCATCATGCGATACGCCGACGGTCACAAGCAAGCTGTGCGTGAGCGCATCCTGCGCGCTGCCGCTGCTGAATTTCGCCGTCAGGGGCTCTCGGGTATCGGCATCCCGGCGCTGATGAAGCAGGCCGGCCTCACCCATGGCGCCTTCTATTCCCATTTCCAGAGCCGCGACGCCCTGGTGGCTGAAGCCATCCGCACGGCAGCCGCCGCCAGCGCCGAGGGCCCGCTGGCTGAGGAGCTTTCGCTGGAGCAGAGCCTTGCCTTCTACCTCTCGCCCGAGCACGTCGCTCACCCGGAGCGGGGCTGCGTGATCGCGGCGCTTGGGGGTGAGGGGGGTCGCCAGCCGGCGTCCGTGCGCGCCGCCTTTGCCGCTGCGGCCCATGGGTTGCTCGCGGCGATCGAGCGCAAGTTGCCCGCCCGTCCGCCCGCCAAAGTGCCCTGCGGGGACGAGCCCGGCGATCCCACCCCCAGTGATGCAGCGCTGCAGCTGGCGTCGGCCATGGTGGGAGCGGTGCTGCTGGCGCGCCTGGTCGACGATCCCGTTCTGGCCAGGCGCCTGCTGGAGGCGGTGGCCCGCCCTGTTGGCCCCTGAGCCGGAGGTGGCTGAGCTGGGCCATGCCCCTGCCGGATCCGTCCCCTCTCTTTTTCGCTCAATGGCATGACGCACGTCATGGCTAACAACCGGAACTGCCGCTCGCCTGCCGCTGCCTGTCCCCGCCGCGCTCCAATCCACTCCCCGCCTGTACACCAGCCGCGCTCCATCCGTTCCCCAGTCGTTCCAGCCGCTACCCAGCAATGACAGCCGCCCGTACCCGCCGTCAGCAGCATTTCCTCAGCCGCTACGGACCCTGGGCCGTGGTGACCGGGGCCTCTTCCGGCATCGGCCATGCCCTGGCCTGCCGCCTGGCGGAGACTGGGCTGAACCTGGTGCTGGTGGCCCGCAGCCGCCCTGCGCTCGATGGCCTTGCCGCCCAGCTCGCTGCCCGGCACGGCGTGCAGGTGCGCGTGCTGGATCTGGATCTGGCGCGGGACGACCAGCTCGCTGTGCTTCGTGCCGCCACGGATCCGCTGGAGGTGGGTCTGCTGGTGGCCGCCGCGGGTTTCGGCAGCTCGGGCCCCTTCCTCGATGCCGACCTCACCAGCGAAACCGAGCTGCTGATGGTGAACGGCCGAGCGCTGATGCAGGCCTGTTCCCATTTCGGGCGCCGCTTTCGCGCCCGGGGCCGGGGTGGTCTGGTGTTGCTCAGCTCGATCGTGGGCTTTCAGGGGATGCCCTACGCCGCCCATTACGCCGCCACCAAGGCCTACGTGCAGGCCCTGGCGGAAGCGCTGCAGGTGGAGCTCAGCGCCTGCGGCGTGGATGTGCTGGCGGCTGCGCCGGGGCCCACCCACAGCGGCTTCGCGAGCCGGGCCGGCCTGCGCCTTGGCCATGCTCTCGACCCCGAAGCGATCGCCCAGCCGATCCTTGAGGCCCTCGGGCGTCAAGGCACCGTGCTGCCCGGCGCCCTCTCCAAGCTGTTGACCTACGCCCTGGTCCCCCTGCCGCGCTGGGTGCGGGTGAGGATCATGGGCCAGGTCATGCGTGGGATGACCAGCAAACCCTCACCAGCAACGAAGACAAGCAGGAGCTGAAGAGCGAGGACTGGGAAGCAACAACTGAGGTGCAGCACCAGCAGCGCCAGCATTAGCTGAGGAGCAGCCTCGAAGCAGAAGGCCCGAACCGGTCCTCCTGACCTGAACGATTCCTCCTGAAATGCCAAGGCCTGCGCGGCGCCACCCTGTCGGGGTTCAGCCCAGCCTGGCGAGCACACCTAGCAGGGCCATGACCAGCAGCACGATGCTGCTGGTGAAGCTGATCGCGAAACCGGCGGCCCGTTTCTCGGCCGCCTGGAGGTAGCCGACGGCGAAGGCCACGCGGCCTCCCACCCAGACGAAGCCCAGCGCTGTGGCCACCGGCTCACTGCTGAAGGCCACCGCCAGCCAGAAGCAGGGCAGGAAGACCATCAACTGTTCCAGAGTGTTCTGCTGCACCCGCAGCGCCCGCTCAAACGGTTCGGGACCCACCACCGAGGGCGGTTTGACGCCGTGCTTGACGCGAGCCGCGCCCACCAGCATCACGGTGGCAAGAAAGCCGACCATGGCCACGAGGGTGACCAGGGCCGGTAGTGGGGGAATCGGCATGTCCGCTCAGCGGGGAGATTCGATTCTCAGAGGGAGGTCGGAACAGCGGTGGCTGCGCGGGTGAGGGGCACGCTGCTGGACATGGCCGCGCTGCCGGCGGCTGCGGCGGTCTGGGGCTGGCGGGAGCCGAGCAGGCCGCTGAGGATGCCGGCATCAAAGGAGAAGCGGCCCGGGCCGTTCAGCAGGATCGCCAGGCTGCCGCCCAGGTACAGCACCACCAGTTCCAGGACGTAGATGTTGAAGCCGCTGGTGAGGATGTGGTGGTAAGCCGCCACGCCCATCGTTCCGGCCAGGGCCAGCGCACCGATCGGTGTGAAGAAACCCAGGATCACGCACCAGGAGCCGAGGATTTCCGAGAAGCCCGCCACTTCGGCGAAGAACACCGGGAAGGGCAGGTGCAACGGCACCACGTAATTGGTGGCGAAGGTCTGCGGATCTGCCAGCTTCTCCTGGCCGTGGTGGATCATCATCGCGCCGATGGCCAGGCGCAGGATCAGCAGGCCGGTGTTGGCGAGGAAGCCTTCCCGCAGCACGTAGCGGGACAGAAAGGAGGTCATGGGTGCAGCCGGAGCGGTGGTGAGGGGGGAAGAAGGGGGAAAGGGACGGGGGGCGGGAATTCTGAGAAAGGCGGAGCTGGCAGCGCCGGCTCAGAGCTGTTCCTGGGAAGGGCCGGCCAGACCGGCGGCCCAGAGGGCAACGGCCGCGGTGAGGAAACCGAGGAACACTTCCAGCAGGGTGAGGGTGGTCATGGACTTTTCATTTCTTTACACACGATGGCGCGACAGGTGAAGAAGTGTGAGGAGACCGGCTTGTGGGCGGGGTCGAGGTCGGGGGGTGGGGTCGGGGCCGAGCGGCTGCGGCGATGACGCGGGTGCGGACTTGGAGTCGTTGGGCCGCAGGAGGCGCCGTGCGCCTGAGCGATTGGTGCACGGAAGTGGCGCCGCACAGGAGCGCTGGAGGCAAGGCAGCGGCTGGCCCTGCGGCTGACTCGGTCTGGCCGTGTGCGGCTCTCGGCCGGGCCCGCGCCGGCCCGCGTCTCGCGACAGGATGTTTACATTCCGCAACATCGGTTCATGACCGTCGGCGAACTCTTCATCGAAACCCTCGCCACCGGGGTGATCACCCCGTCGGAGCTCGATTGGGTCGTGGCCCGTCAGCAGGGCTTTTCGCGGGTCGAGGAGGCCACGGCGCTGCGTCTCGGTCGCCTGCTGGACGACGGCGAAATCCAGCTGGGCTGCCGCCTCTCCTCCGCCAAGCTGCACAACGACCTGATCCGCCAGGAGTGGATCGAACCGCTCGGCCGCCGGCGCCATCGCCAGGGCTGAGTCCGCTCCCTTCTTCTTCTCCCCCGCCATGACCGCTGCCCCCGCCCCTGAAGCGGCCCCAGCTCCCGCCGCAGGAGTGGCCGTCGGCTGCCGCGCCCCTGCCGCGCTGCTGGAGCGCCTGGCCGGCCTGCCCGCCATGGGGCCGGGCCGTCGTCGCCTGGTGCTGCTGTGGCCCCAGCTCGGTGATTTCGACAGCCTCGAGTACGCCCAGGCGCTGGTGCCTGCCCTGCCCCGGCTGCAGTCCGCCGGCATCGAGGTGCTGGCCATCGGTATCAGCCATGGCCCCGGGCGTGAGCGCTTCTGCGCGTTCACCGGCTTCCCCCCGGAGCGGCTGCTGGTGGATTCCGAGCCCCGGCTGCACCGCGCCCTTGACCTGGCGGAGGGTCTGGGGGCCAGCGCCGGCCCCTGGCCAGGCCTGCTGCTGATGTGCGCCGGGATCAGCTCGCCGGGCACGCTGGCGGAAGTGCTGCGTGGCTACACCGGCGATCGCCGCACGCCGCTGCGGCCCTTCGAGCTGGCCACCACCCGGCTGCGCAACATGATCGAAGTGCTGGGCCATTGGCGCACCTATGTGCCCCGCGACAACTTCCTCACCCAGCGCGGCGGCACCTTCCTGATCGACGCCGACGACCATCTGCTCGCCGTGCACCGCGATCCGGGGCTGCTGGGCTTCTCGGCCACCATGCACCGGCCGCTCCAGTTTCTCGAGCCCTTTCTGGAGGGGGAAGCGCTCCCGGATTGAGCGTGTTCTGGCGGCACAGGCGGCTCAGGGATTGAGCGCCTCGCACTGCCAGCCGGTGGCTTCCCGCCAGCGCTGACGGCGGTGCGGTGTGCCGCTGAGCTCCAGCAACTCCACCTGCTGCACCGCAATGCGCAGCAGCAGAAAGTGGGGCGGCAAGGGCGTGCCGTCGGCCAGTTCGCTCGGAAACGCCGCCTGCGGATCGAGTGCCTGCCCCGGCGGCGGCCAGCCCCACAACGCCCGCCCCGCCGGGCTCAGCTGGCGCCAGTGCCGCTCGCGCGCCGCCAGCAGGTCTGCGCCGACCGGCAGCTCCAGGCGCCCGCGCAGGCGGAACTGGCTGCGGGCCTTCGGCAGCAGCCAGCAGAGTTCCACCGCCGGCTGGGTCGCCAGCTCCTCGGCTTTGGCGCTGCGCCCGTCGCTGAGCAGATCGAGCCGCACCGCATCTGCCCAGCCGCGGAACACCAGCGTGCGCACCCGTGGCGTGCCATCGGCGCCCACGCTGGCCAGCTGCAGCCAGCGCGCTGCCGGCGAGCGACCCTCCCGCTCCCGTGCACCGCGCAGCAACACGCGCCAGGCGGGCAGGGCGCTGCTGCTCAAGCGGCGCGCTCGCAGGCGTAGCTGATCACGCCCCCCTGCCGCTGCTGGAAGCGCGGCGCCGCCGGATCCTCCAGGCTCCACCACCACTTGCCGTCGGTGTAGCTGGGGGCGCCGGCGTTGTTGGTGCGCGGCAGCTGCAGCGTCACCCCGCGCCACCGCAGCACCACGAACGCGCCCGGCACCGTGCCCGCCGCCGTGTTGGGAATGCCGATGGCATCAACGGCGCCGTTGTCGGCCAGGGCCAGCAAGGGATCGCCATCGCAGCGGTAAGCCTCGGGGCTCGCCGCCAGCGCCGGGGCGGGGGCCTGCAGGAGCGGCAGCAGCACCAGAGCCAGCACAGCAACCATCGCCGCTGCGGCAAGCCCGGCCGTGGCGAACCAGTGGCCGGCCGAGCGCCCGGCTTGGCGCGGCAGTGGCCCTGCCTGGCGCTTCAGTTGCTGCGCCAGAGCCTGCGGCCGGCACATCGGGGGCATGGGCGGCAGGCGGGGCTCAGCCATTGTCTTGCCTCCCTCGGGCCGCCGTGTCGGGACGCGCGTTCCACGCTGAAGACGAACGCCTACCCCCAGCCGTGGCCGTAGCTGAAGCCTCACCGGTGGCCGCAGTAGAAGCCTCATGCGCTTCTGCAGCCAGACAGCCCGAAGCCGCGCCCACTGCTGGCGTGCCAGGGGGGCTCAGCAGCCCCATCAGGCGCTCGGCCAGGTGTTCGCCGCTGCGCCACGCCCCTTCGGCGCGGCCGAATCCGGGCCCGGCCAGGTAGTCACCGCAGAACGCCAGGCGGCTGCGGGCGCAGAGGCTGAGGTCGGCGGGCAACCCCTCGCCGCGGGGAAAAGCGGCGCTCCAGCGCATCAGCTGCCGCTCTCCCGCCGGCGGCTGGCCGGTCGCCTCAGGGAGCCAGGCGGCTAGCGCGGCCTGCACGGCGGCCGTGAGTTGCGCGATCAGGGCCTGCTCGCGCTCCGGGTCGAGCTTCACCCCCGGCAGCTGCACAGCGGCGGAGCCCGAGCCCACCGTCTGCAGATGGTCGGCGGCGAGCGCGGCGCTGGAGTGGGCCACCACCGCGCAGCGGCCCTGCGCACCGGGCTGGATCGACACGCGCCGCAGTCCCCAGCGGTGCTGGGCGCCGGCATCGAACTCCAGCAGGCGAAACGGCAGGGCCAGCCAGGGTTCCGCCGCCGCCCCCTCCAACTGCCAGATCAGGTTGCTGCAAGGCTCCGCGCCCAGGGTGGCGATCACGCGCAGCGCCGCCGCCAGCTGCGGGTCGCCGGCCGCCAGCGCCGCCAGCGGTGCGGGTGCAGCGCCCAGCAGGGCCCGCCCGCGCGGATGCACCAGCAGGGTGCCGCTCAGCACGAGCCAGTCGGGGTCTGCCAGGAGTTCGCCATCGCCGCCGAGCAGGCGCCAGCCGCCGCCCGCCCGTGGTTCCAGCCGCTGGATCAGGCGGGAGCTGTGCAGCGTGCAGCCGGCGCCGGCCAGGGCCAGCAACCCGGCACACACCTGCTCCATGCCACCGCGGCCGCGGTAGCGGCTGCCCTGCAGCAACGGCTCCGGCCCGATCGGCTGCAGGGCGCCGCTGGCATCAAGGCGGGCGCAGGGTTCAGGCCAGGGTTCGATCCAGCCACCCGCCAGCAGTGGCGCCAGCAGCGCCGGCGGCGGATCGGTGGTGATGGTGAGCAGTGGAGCACCGTGGTCGGCCCGCCGCTGCGGATCGTGGCGGGAGTGGGGGGTGCTGGCGCGACCGCCGGGCCCACGCCCGGCTTCCCAGAGGGTGATCGGTGCCGGCCAGCCCAGCTGCGTCAGCTGGGCGGCGAGGGCGCATCCGGCCAGCCCCGCGCCGACAATGGCCAGCTGCGGCTGCGGGCTGCTCGCCTCAGGGGGCATGGACGCGGAGCAGTTGGGCGCCGTAGTCCTCGCTGAACATGGCCTGCAACTGCCAGGCCTCCAGCAGGGTCTTGGCGATGGCGCGCAGGGCTTCGATGTCGTCGCAGTCGTCGATGGTGCGCGAGTGCATCGCCACGGTGAACTCGCGATCGAGGGAGAGGGGAGAAGCCACAGCGTTTTTATAAAACGTTACAAAGCTCGATGCCTTGCTGTGGGTCGGCTCACCGCACCACCCGCTGCTTGCTGCTCACCTGCGCCAGCCCCTGGAGGCCATGTCTCACCAAGTGACGCCGTGCAGCTTCGGCAGCGGTGCTGTCTGGCTGGTGACGGCGTAGAGCTGGGGAATGTTGTGGCTGTTGTAGACGCGGAATTCACGCACCAGCGACGCCCCTTCCTCGCGCACCGCCTGGTTCAGCACCAGCGAGCCATCCGGGTCGGACACCGAGCGGTGGAAGGTGCCGGGCGGAATGCGCAGGATGTCGCCGCCGGTGTCGAGCCGAACGATGTGGAATGGGTAGTTCCAGCCCAGGTTCACCAGGAAGAAGGTGCGGCCGCCGTGCATGGCCAGCAGGTTGTCTTCCTGATGGGGATGCAGATAGAACTGCCACGCCCCGGTGGCGGGGTCGTCGGGGGGGCTCACGGCCGGCCCGGTGTGCACCACCAGATCCCTCGCATTCGAGGTGGGCACGGTGATATCGAAGAAGCGGACCGCCGGGGTATCGCGAAACTTCTCGTAGGGGATCAGCTCAAACATCGGCGCCGGCCGGGGCGAGCGATGCGGGCCCTGTGGCAGAGCGGTTGTGGTCATTGGGGCCACACCGGGCGGAACCGGCGTCAGACGGTGGTCTACCTAAACGATCATCACACTCAGTTGAACGTTTCAACCACTACGGAATGACGTTTTGGGACCGGAAACCGTTCCGGTTGGTTGAATGCGCCACAGAGCTTCAACCGTTGCAAGCGCCGCCGCTGCCCCCTGCCTGCTGACGCCGCTGCTGCCCGCCCCGGCCCTGGCCCAGAGTCAGCGCACGGCCCCCCGCCCCACCAGCCGCCCCACCGTGTCGGTGCCGGCCTTCAAGAACACGGTCACCCAGCAGACCTGGTGGTGGAGCGCGCCAACCTCAAGGAGGTGCTCTCCGAGCAGAAGCTCAGCGAACTCGGCATCGTGCGCAAGGGGCCCAACGCCGCCCAGAAAGGCCAGCTCCCAGGGCGTGAGCCTGTTGCCGGCCGCCAAGGCACTGCGCGCCGCCTTGATCGATGCCTCCAGCTACGTGAGCTGCCTGGACACGCCCACCGATGGCTGCATGGAGGCGTTTGAGGCCCAGGACCGCCAGCGGCGCGAGCGCACCCGCGGCGTGCTCCAGCTCGACTGAGCGCCGAAGGCCAGCCGGGTGTACCGCCGTGCTGAACTCCCGCGTTCAGAAGGGGATCGGCATGTCCACGGCGGCCGGTGCTGGGGCGCAGCCAGCCACCCGCTCCTCCACCACCTGGCCCACCACCACGATCGACGGCGACTGGAACCCCTCCGCCGTCACCCGCGCTGCCAGGCTGCCGAGGTCGGCGATCAGCTGGCGCTGGCCGCTCACGGTGCCCTGCTGGATCACGGCGGCGGGGGTGGTGGACGCCAGGCCGCCCGCCATCAGTTCCTCGCAGATGCGTGGCAGGTTGTGCAGGCCCATGTAGATCACCAGGCCGTCGCTGCAGCGGGCCAGGCCGCGCCAGTCCACCCCGGGGCGCCCTTTGTCGATCTCCTCGTGCCCCGTCACGAAGGTGACGCTGGAGCCGGCGCGCCGATGGGTGACCGGAATGCCCGCATAGGCCGGCGCCGCGATGCCGGCGGTGACCCCCGGCACCACTTCCACAGCCACGCCATGGCGGGCCAGGTGCGCCGCTTCCTCACCGCCCCGGCCGAACAGGAACGGATCGCCTCCTTTCAGGCGCACCACCAGCCGATGCCGCCGGGCCAGCTCCACCAGCACGGCATTGGTGCTCGGCTGTGGCACGGAATGGTGCCCGCGCCGCTTGCCCACGAAATGGCGCTCACAGCCGGCCGGCGGCAGATCGAGCAGGGCCTTGGGCACCAGCGAGTCGTAGACGAGGGCATCGCACTGGCTGAGCAGCCGGTGGGCCTTGAGCGTGAGCAGCTCGGGATCGCCCGGCCCTGCCCCCACCAGATAAACCTTGCCGCTGGCAGAAACGCCGCTGGAAGGGGAAACGTCGTCCGGCAGGGGCGTGGCTGTCATGGCAGCGCCGCGAGCTGCTCCAGCAGCACACGCTGCAGGCGCGGCCGTTGCAGCAAGGGGGGGCCGAGCTCCAGCGGCAGGCTGTCCGTGAGGCGGTTGGCGGCCAGCGCCAGAGCAAGGACAGGGCTGCGGATCGCCAGTTGGAGCTCCTGTGGATCTGGCGCACTGTATGAAGCGGGCCGGCAACCGGCACCGGTGATCCTGCTCAGGTGCTGCAGGTAGCGCCGGCCCAGCGCCCCGTCCAGGGGGTGGTGCAGCAGCAGCGGCGCTGCGGCCGCCCCCTGTCCCAGCTCCTGCACTTCCTGCGCCAGGGCCTGCTGCCAGCAGCGCCAGGCCCCCAGAAACGGCAGCCGGTGCAGCGGACCCGCCTGACGCCAGCGGGCGGCGATCGCCGGCAGGTCGTGCCGCACATGGCCGCCTGGCACGAGGAACAGGGGCACCAGCGTGGCGCCCTCCGGCCCCTCCGGCCCCTCCGGCCGCGGCGGCAGGGGTGCATGGGGCGACCCCTCCGCTGCGGTGAGCGCCAGCAGCCGCACGCTGGCGCCGCGCCGTTGCTCCAGCGTGTCGCGCAGGGCCAACAGGTCGTCCGGGATCAGACCGCCGCTGCGGCCGTGCACCAGCAGCAGCAGGGGGCTGGGCGGCAGGGCGTGCAGGCGCCGTTGCCGCCGCGCCGCCACGGCCGGATCGAGCCGGTCTGCCGCCAGGCCCAGCAGCAGCGCCCGCCCTCGGGGCAGGCGGGCCAGCAGGTCGATGGCGTCGGCGGCCAGCTGGGGGTCGAGATCG
>NZ_JAGQBN010000011.1:0-125048 GCF_024345655.1 Synechococcus sp. Lug-A
CGGTTCGGGTTTGCGTGCCGGCATGGCCGGGGCCTTGCTCACCGGGGTGGCAGGGCGCGCGGGAGGGGCCACCGGCCGTGAGGGTGCCGGCTTGGCGGCAGCCGAAGGGGCGGCAGCTGAAGGGGGCGCGGCAGGGGGCCGGGAGGGAGGCGCTGAGCCGGCGGCCGGCGCACGTGTGGGCAGCGGCGCCGTGGGCCTGGCTGGTGGCGGAGTGGTGGAGGGGGGCTTCTGAGCCGCAGGTTGCGCGGCAGATTGCACCAGAACAGGTTTCACCGGCGCTGGCGGGGAAACCGCAGGGCGGGCCGGCTGGGCAACGATGACCGGAGGAGCTGGCGGCCGGGCCGGGGGGGGTTCAGGTGCGGCAACGGATGAGGCGGCCGCGGTGGCCGGCGGCGTTACAGGAGCCGCTTTCTTCACGGCCAGGATCGCTTTGCCAGGCTCCGCCAGCGGCGGTGTCGCGGGCTTCGGGGCGGTCATGGAGGGCGGCGTGGGTCGGGAGATGCCGCTGCCGTTGGGGCGGATCAGCTTCCGGATGCGAGCAGCTTCGTCATCGCTGATCGAGCTGCTGTGGCTGCGGGCGGCAATGGACAGCTTTTCGGCAGCGTCGAGCACGTCCTTGTTGTCCAGGCCCAGGTCCTTGGACAACTCATAGATTCTCACTTTGCCGCTGCTGGTCATTCAGGTCTCCGATCGGTCGGGGCCGCAGGTGCCGCCGGGCCCCACACGCGGTGCAGCCATCAATCATCTTGCCTCAGAGGCTGCTGCCGGAGAGCGGTTCAGCCGCTGTTCAAGCGCGGCATAGGTGGATTCCGCCACCGCGCAGCGCAGGGCGCGTTGCACCCGCTTTCGCCGCTTCGCCTCGTCAAAGCAGGCCCGGGTGGGGCACAGATAGGCCGAGCGGCCCATGCCCTGATCCAGTGCGATGCCGCCACCCGCCAGGCGGATGACCCGCAGGAACTGGTCCCGGTCGGCCAGCAGGCGGCAGCTCACACAACGCCGCAGGGTGGGGGGGGGTGCCATCGGGTGACCCTCAGCCGTTGAGCGGCTCAGCTTCCGCATCGGGTTCGCCTTCGGGCTCCAGGTCAGCTGCCGCTTCCGCGTCGGCCTCAGTTTCAGCGTCTTCCCCAGGCTCGGCTTCACCTTCATAGACAGGCTCTTCGTCTTCTTCCTGGAGGTCGAGCTCGTCTTCGGGCAGGGGATAGAGCTCCCGCAGGCGCGCATCCTCCTCCGCGCGGTTGGCCTGCTCCACCGCCAGGCGGGCTTCCGCCTCGGCCTGCTGGCGCTCGTCTTCCTCGCGCAGGGCGATCAGCTCGGCGGCGCGGGCGTCCTCGCTCACCTGGTCGTATTCGGCCGCGTTCTTGATGTCGATCTTCCAGCCGGTGAGCCGTGCGGCGAGGCGCACGTTCTGGCCTTCCCGGCCGATCGCCAGGCTGAGCATGTCCTGCGGCACAAGCACGTGGGCGTGATGCCCTTCCGGATCCACCAGCCGCACCATCTCCACCCGTGCCGGGCTGAGCGAATTGGCGATGTACTGGGCCGGATCGGGAGACCAGCGGATCACGTCGATCTTCTCGCCCCGCAGTTCGTTCACCACCTGCTGGATGCGGGAGCCGCGTGCACCGATGCAGGCCCCCACGGGGTCCACTTCGCGCTCCACGCTGTCCACTGCCACCTTGGTGCGTGGCCCCACGGCCCGTGACGGGGGGTTGGCTTCCCGCGCCACCGCCACGATGCGCACGGAACCTTCCTGGATTTCCGGTACTTCGTTTTCGAAGAGGTACACCACAAGGCCGGCGTTCGCCCGGGAGACGAACAGCTGCGGCCCGCGGCGCGCCACCTCGCTCACCTCCTTGAGGAACACCTTGAAGGTGGCATTGGCGCGGTAGTTGTCGTTGGGAAGCTGGTCGCGACGAGGCAGCTCCGCCTCCACCTCCGGCCGGCCAAGCCCGGAGCTCACCGCCATGATCACCGACTGGCGCTCGAAGCGGATCACCCGGGCGGTGAGCACGGGATCCTCCAGATCGGCGAACTCCTCCTGGATCATGCGGCGCTGCTGGTCGCGCAGTTTCTGGGCCAGCACCTGCTTGGTGGTGGAGGCGGCCATGCGGCCGAAATCGTCCTTCTCGGGGGTGACATCGAGCACCACGGTGTCGCCGATCTGGGCGTCTTCCGCCACCTGCTGCACCTCGGCGAGGGCGATCTGGTGGTCTTCACTCTCCACCTCCTCGACGATGATCTTGCTGGCGAGCACGCGGTAGCCCTCCTCATCAAGATCGAGGGCCACATCAAAATTGCTGAAGTAGTCCTCCTCGAACGGGTCCTCGCTGATGCCGAGATAGAGGGTGCGGCGGTAACGCTCGTAGCCCTTCAGCAGCGCCTCGCGCAGGGCCGCTTCCACCACCTGGGTGGGCAGCTTCTTCTCATCGCTGATGTCCTCGATCAGGTTCTGCAGACCGGGGAGAAGAACGAGCGCCATGGGATGGGAAGAGGGGTTGGAACAACAATCGGGTTGGGAAGCGGCGCGCCGCTCAGGCTGAGGGCGGAGTCACTCGCTCGGCCGGGTGAGGCTGACGGTCAGCACGTCTTGGCGGGGAATCCGCTGGCGGCGGCCACGGACGTTGAGGTGCAGGAAGGCGTCGTCGCGCTCCAGCAACAGCCCGGCACGGGTGCATTCAGCTCCGCTGGAATCCCGGAACCGCACCTCGATCGGGAAACCCCGAAAGCTGTGGAAGTCACGGTCTTCAACCAGCGTGTCGCTGAGACCAGGACTGCTGATTTCGAGAACATAGGCCTCGCTCAGCAGCTCTTCGGCCTCCATCGCCTCAGCCAGGGCACCACTGAAGGCGGCGCAATCGTCGAGGGTCACATCGCCGCCATCACCAGTGCGGATCTGCACCAGAACGATGCAGGGATGGCGATGGGTCTGGATCTGCGCCTCCACCACGCGAAATCCGGTTGTGTCAGCCACCCGGCGCGCGAGGGATTCCAGTGCGGGAAGAAGGGGGTGGGGCACCGGGCCGGGTCAGGAGCAGTGGAGCGAGCCCGACCGGCTCCTGCAGAGAACTGCCCCGGACGCTGGAGCAAGCTCATGCGCCTGGGTATGCCCGCCGGGCACTTCGTCATCCTAGAGGTCGGTGCTCCAGCACCGCCCAGAGGCCAGGCGACGCCTCACTCCGTGGTGCCCAGGCTGGTGCTCGGGGCGCCGCCGAACAGGCCGAGGCTGGGGGCCTCCCCATAAAAGTCGTCCACTCCCGCTTCACCGCGCAGGGCCGCGTCCTGGTTGATGCAGCGCTGCGGCTCCTTCACGTATTGACAGACCCTCGCCCAGAGCTTGGCGCGGGTGCCGGGAGCGCCCTGGCTGAAGAGCACCTGGTCATTGCCACCGACCATCCCCTGGATCTCCACCTGACAAAGTGCGCAGCGCACGCGGGTGCCGGGGGGGATCGAAGCCATGGCATGGCGGCGGTTGGAGGCAACTTAGGCTGCTATCTGCGGGCCCGGGCCCCACTGTTGCGACGTCGAAAAGGTGCGACGTCAAAAAGTTCCCGTTGCCAGCTGTGCGCCTCCTTCAGCTCAGTGACCCCCATCTGCTGGCCGATCCGCACGGCTGGCTTCATGGCTTTCAGCCGAACGCGTCGCTGGCCAGTGCGCTGGAGCAGGTCCTTGCGCCGGGCGAAGCTCCCTTCGATCTGCTGCTGATCAGCGGCGACCTCTGCCAGGACGAGTCGTGGGGTGGCTATGTGCGGTTGGGGCAGCTGCTGAGCGCCCGGGGCTGGCCGGTGGCGCTGCTGCCCGGCAACCACGACCACCCGGCCCTGTTGCGGGCGGCGTTGGGCCGGCAGGCTGTGATCGCACCGGCCACCGTCGATCTGGGCGAATGGCGGCTGCTGCTGATCGACACCCACCTGGCTGGCCGCGTCGATGGTGGGCTCGGCCCGGATCAGCTGCGCTGGCTGCAAGAGCAACTGCAAGCGGCCGACCGCCCCCTGCTGGTGGCCCTGCACCATCCGCCGGTGCCCATCGGCCACGGCGTCATGGATGGGATCGCCCTGCGGCACCCTGCTGCCCTGCTTGAGCTGCTGGCGGCCTGCCCCTGGCTCAGGGCGGTCACCTTCGGGCACATCCATCAGCACTGGCGGGGGGTGCTGCCCGGCCGGCCCGACGTGCAGCTGCTGGGGTGTCCTTCCACCCACCGCCAGTTCGAGGCGGTGCAGGCCTGCCCGCTGGGCCGTGCCTGCGATCCCGGCGGGCGCGTCTGGGAGCTGGCCCCGGACGGCCGCTGGCAGCAGCAACTGCGGCGCTGGCCTGCCGCTGCTGCTGCAACCGCCGCTGCTACCGCCACCCCCACCGCCACTGCCGCCCCCGGCTCGGCGCCAGCGGGTGAAGCGTCACCCCCCTAGCGTCAGTGGCCTCACGTCTCGGGCCCGTGTCCTCCGACTCCAGCGTGCTCCGTACCCTGTGGCTGCGCCTGTTGGCCTTGCCGCTGGCCTTGCTGCTGATCACGGCGGGCCCGGGATCCGCCCTGGCCGTCGCCCCCCCCTCACCGGCGGCGCCAGCGGCCACCGTCCCGGTCCCAGCTACGTCCAACACGGCTGCAGCCAGCACAGCCGGAGCCGCTACGGCCGCGCCTCCCAGTGCCCCGCCCCCAGCGGCCGCGACGGTTCCACCTCACAGCTTCGTGTCGCAGGCCGCCCGGCGGGTGGGGGAATCGGTGGTGCGGATCGACACCGAGCGCAGTGTGGCGCGCCAGGCCTTCGACCCCGCCTTGCTCGATCCATTGCTGCGTGATCTCTTCGGTGACCCCTCCAGCAGCACCCGGGAGCGGGGTCAGGGCTCCGGCGTGGTGATCGACGCCTCCGGGTTGGTGCTCACCAACGCCCATGTGGTGGATAGGGCCGATCTGGTGGAGGTCACCCTCGCTGACGGCCGCCAGCTGGATGGCCGGGTGGTGGGCGCCGATCCGGTCACCGACCTGGCGGTGGTGCGCATCGACGCCTCGCCCGATCTGGTTGCCGCTCCCCTTGGTGATTCCGAGGCCCTGGAAGTGGGTGACTGGGCCATCGCCCTGGGCAGCCCCTACGGACTGGAGCGCACGGTCACACTCGGCATCGTCAGCAGCCTGCACCGCAACATCACCAGCCTTGGCTTCGCCGACAAGCGGCTTGATCTGATCCAGACCGACGCCGCCATCAATCCCGGCAATTCCGGGGGGCCACTGATCAATGCCAGCGGAGAGGTGATCGGCATCAATACCTTGGTGCGCTCCGGTCCCGGTGCGGGTCTGGGCTTCGCCATCCCGATCAACCTGGCCCGGCGGGTGTCCGACCAGCTGCGCACCGGTGGCCAGGTGGTGCATCCCTACCTGGGCCTCCAGCTGGTGCCGCTCACTGCCCGCCGCGCCCGTGACAACAACCGTGATCCCGATGCGATTCTCCAGCTGCCGGAGCGCGATGGCGCGCTGGTGCAGCGTGTGCTGCCCGACAGCCCGGCCGAAACCGCCGGCCTGCGCCGCGGCGACCTGGTGGTGGCGGCGGCCGATCGGCCGGTGCGGGATCCAGCCAGCCTGCTGGAGCAGGTGGAGGCTTCCAAGGTCGGTGAAAGCCTGCCGCTGAAAGTGGTGCGCGGTGCCCGCGAACTGCAGCTCTCGATCCGTCCCGGCGCCCTGCCCCACCCCGCCTGAGCCTGCCCGCGCCCTTGCTACGGTCACGGCCTTTGGCGCGCCTTCGATGTCAGATCTGCAGGACCGCATGAAGCAGGCGGTGGCTGCTGCGGCCGTTGACCAGATCCGGGATGGCATGGTGCTGGGTCTGGGCTCAGGCTCCACGGCCGCCTTGATGATCAAGGAGCTGGGCGCCAAGCTCAGCCGCGGTGAACTCACCAACATCGTGGGCGTGACCACGTCGTTTCAAGGCGAAGTGCTGGCTGCGGAGCTCGGCATCCCGCTGCAGAGCCTCAACGCGGTCGAGCGGATCGACCTGGCGATCGACGGTGCCGATGAAGTCGACCCCAACTTCCAGCTGATCAAGGGCGGCGGTGCCTGCCACGTGCAGGAAAAGCTGGTGGCGCGCCGTGCCCAGCGCTTCGTTGTGGTGGTGGATTCCACCAAGCTCGTGGAACGACTCAATCTGGGTTTTCTTCTGCCGGTGGAGGTGCTGCCCGCCGCCTGGCGTCAGGTGAAGTCGGAGCTGGAGGTGATCGGCGCGGAGGTGGAGCTGCGCATGGCCGTGCGCAAGGCCGGCCCGGTGGTGACCGACCAGGGCAATCTCGTGCTCGACCTGAAGTTCCCCGGCGGGATCGGCGACCCGGTTTCGCTGGAGCAGGAGATCAACAACATCCCCGGCGTGCTGGAAAACGGTCTGTTCGTCAACCTGGCCGACCAGGTGCTGGTGGGTCAGATCACCGACGGCGTGCCCGAGGTGAAAGACCTGCCGAAGCGCTGACCGGCGTCAGCGGTTGTGGCGGCGTAACAAGAGCGGTTGCGGCGGGCTTCAGTTCAGCCGCAGCCGCACCGATTCCGCATGGCTGTGCAGGCCTTCACTGTCCGCCAGGGCGATCACGGCGGGGCCGGTGGCCTCCAGGGCCTGGCGGTTGAACTGGATCAGGCTGGTGTGGCGCAGAAAGGTTTCCACGCTGAGGGCGCCGGCGAAGCGGGCCGTGCCTGAAGTGGGCAGGGTGTGGTTGGGGCCGGCCAGGTAGTCGCCCACCGCCTCAGGGCTCCAGGGGCCGAGGAAGATCGCTCCGGCATGACGGATGTGGTCGGCCAGTGGGGCTGGCCGCTCCACCAGCAGCTCAAGGTGTTCCGGGGCGAAGCGGTCGCTGAGCCGAGCCGCCTCTTCCAGCGATGCGCAGATGCCGATCAGCCCCCAGTCGCGCAGGGCGGTGGCCGCCAGTTCCGCCCGGGGGTGGTTGCGCAGCTGGGCTTCCACCTCATGCTGCACGGCCTTGGCCACGGCGGCACTGGTGGTGAGCAGGATTGCCGCCGCCATCGGGTCGTGCTCCGCCTGCGCCAGCAGATCGGCCGCCACATGGGTGGGATTGGCGCTCTGGTCGGCGATCACCAGGACCTCGCTCGGGCCGGCGAGGGAATCGATCGCCACCCGGCCGTACACCGCCTTCTTGGCCAGGGTCACGTAAAGGTTGCCCGGGCCGGTGATCACATCCACGCGCGGGATCGAATCCGTGCCGTAGGCGAGCGCCCCGATCGCCTGGGCCCCTCCGACGCGGTAGATCTCACGGATGCCGGCCAGGTGGGCCGCTGCCAGCACGATCGGGTTGGGCCAGCCGTCGGGACCCGGTGGGGTCACCATCACCAGGCGCTGAACGCCCGCCACAGTGGCGGGGACCGCATTCATCAGCACGGTGCTGGGGTAAGAGGCCCGGCCGCCAGGCACATACAGCCCGGCCCGATCCACCGGGCTCCAGCGCCGGCCCAGGCGCTCGCCATGCACGCCGCTGACGCTGATGTCGCGGGGCAGCTGGCGCTGGTGGAAATCGAGGATGCGGCGATGGGCCAGCTCCAGGGCACTGCGCAGGTCTGCGGGGCAGGTGCGCCAGGCTTCGGCGAGCGTTTCCGCCGGAATGCGCAGGGGGTCGGGCCGCACACCATCGAAGCGTTCGGTGAGATCCAGCAGCGCTTGATCCCCTTCCAGGCGCACCCGCTCGAGGATCGCGTCCACCTGCCGTGCGGCCTCGCTCATCTCGGCGCTGCCGGTGCGCTGGGCGATCTCCTCCAGCCGGCTGCCGATCGCCTCCGGTTCCTGGAGCACCTGCATCGCCAGAGCTGCTGGTGCGTTGGTCACCGGGGGCCTCGTGCGTGTCGGTTCAAGCTAGATCCCCGCCCCTGGGCAGGTCGGCAGGGTTGAAGGTAGGATCAGCGACTGCCGATTCAGCGCCGAACCCGCCTGTGGCCAATAACAAATCCTCGAAGAAGCGCATCCTGGTTGCCGAGCGCAACTGGCTGAAGAACCGCTCCTATAAGTCGGCTGTGCGCACGCTCATGAAGCGCTGCCTCACCGCCGTCTCCAGCTACGAGCAGCAGCCTGGCGATGAGGCCAAGGAAGCGGTTCGCAGCTCCATGAATGCGGCCTTCAGCAAGATCGACAAGGCCGTCAAGCGCGGCGTTCTTCACCGCAACACCGGCGCCAACCAGAAGTCCCGGCTCAGCCACGCCGTGAAACAGGCGATCGAACCGGCAACCGCCCCCAAGGCCTGATCGCCCGCCGGGGTTTCTCTCCTTTGTTCATCAACGCAGCTCACTGCTTGAGCTTGCAGGCACTGCAGCCCCGGCAGATGTCCTACAGGTGCCACCCCCTCCAAGCTGCCCTCCCCTGCAGGGCTCCTTGCAGTTCAGGGCACTACCTCGTCTCCACCTCTCTGTCCGGTCTACGCCGCTGCCCTTCCACGCCGCCGTCATGACAGGCCAGTCCGCGCCAGCACTGACCACGCCAGCGCTTACCACGCCAGCACTGATCGACAGCCACTGCCATCTGGTGTTTCGCAACTTCGAGCACGATCTCGAGGAAGTGATTCAGCGTTGGCGCCAGGCCGGGGTGGTTTCCCTGCTGCACGCCTGCGTCGAACCTGCCGAGATTCCGGCGATTCGCGCCCTCGCCGATCGCATCCCTGAGCTGCGCTACTCCGTGGGGGTTCATCCGCTCGACACCGAGCATTGGCAGGACGACACCCCCGCGGTGCTGCGCGCTGCCGCTCAGGCCGATGGGCGGGTGGTGGCGATCGGGGAGCTGGGCCTTGACAGCTTCCGCGCCACCAATCTTCAGGTGCAGCTTGACATCCTGCGTCCGCAGCTGGACCTGGCCGTGGAGCTGGATCTCCCGGTGATCATCCACTGCCGCGATGCGGCCGAACCCATGCTGGCCGAGCTGCGAGCCCGGCAGAGCGAAGGACGCTGCCCCCGCGGGGTGATGCACTGCTGGGGCGGAACCCCTGAAGAAATGGAAGGGTTTCTGGAGCTGGGGCTGCTGATCAGCTTCAGCGGCACCGTCACCTTCGCCAAAGCCGAAGCCACCCACGCCTGTGCCCGCCAGGTGCCGGCCGACCGCTATCTGGTGGAAACCGATTGCCCGTTCCTCGCACCGGTCCCCCGTCGGGGCAAGCGCAATGAACCCTCCTTTGTGGCCTCCGTGGCCGAGCGGATGGCTGTGTTGCGCGGGGAAACCCTCACAGAAGTGGCGGCTTGCAGCACCGCCAATGCGGTAGGTCTTTTTCGACTTCCTGTGACATCCATTCCTCAATGTGTATGATGTTTTATTGGTCTGGCAGCGCGAGCGCTCCATTGTCGACGTCAGCAGTCTTGAACAGAGCTCCATAGGCCGGATTCAGGCGGGCCGCCCCTTCCGGCTCCACCCGCCTGATCCGCCCGTTTCCAGCGCGCAGGCGGCTCATTCCCCCTTGCCTTGAGCCCCAGGGCATTTCAAGCCGCTGACGCCCCCGTTCCAGGTCACTCCTCCCCCTCCGTACTGCAGGTCCCCGCATGAGCAGCGCGATCCAGGTCGCCAAGACCGCCACTTACCTGCCCGATCTCGTGGAGGTACAGAGGGCGAGCTTCAAATGGTTCCTGGAGAAAGGCCTGATCGAGGAGCTCGACAGCTTCTCCCCGATCACCGACTACACGGGAAAGCTTGAGCTGCATTTCGTCGGCGATCAATACCGGCTGAAGCGCCCCCGCCACGACGTGGAAGACGCCAAGCGTCGTGACGCCACGTTCGCCTCGCAGATGTATGTCACCTGCCGGTTGGTCAACAAGGAAACCGGTGAGATCAAGGAGCAGGAGGTCTTCATCGGTGAGCTGCCGCTGATGACCGAGCGCGGCACCTTCATCATCAACGGCGCTGAGCGCGTGATCGTCAACCAGATCGTGCGCAGCCCCGGCGTCTACTTCAAGGAAGAGCCCGACCCCAAGACCGGCCGCAAGACCTACAACGCCAGTGTCATCCCCAACCGCGGTGCCTGGCTGAAGTTTGAAACCGATAAGAACGAGCTGATGCACGTCCGGGTCGACAAGACCCGCAAGATCAACGCTCACGTGCTGATGCGGGCCATGGGCCTCTCAGACGTCGACGTGCTCGACAAACTGCGGCACCCCGACTATTACCGCAAGACGATTGAAACAGCCACCAACGTCGAGCTGATCACCTCCCAGGATCAGGCTCTGCTGGAGCTGTACAAGAAGCTGCGTCCAGGCGAGCCCCCGTCGGTAAGCGGTGGCCAGCAGTTGCTGGATTCCCGCTTCTTCGATGCCAAGCGCTACGACCTCGGCCGGGTCGGCCGTTACAAGATCAACAAGAAGCTCCGGCTCACGGTTCCCGACGAAACCCGGGTGCTCACCAAGGAGGAGTTGCTCTCCACCCTTGACTACCTGATCGGCCTGCAGCTCGGACAGCCCGGCTACGAAGTCGACGACATCGATCACCTCGGCAATCGCCGTGTCCGCTCGGTGGGCGAGCTGCTCCAGAACCAGGTGCGCGTCGGCCTCAACCGGCTGGAGCGGATCATCAAGGAGCGCATGACCGTCGGTGAGACCGAGTCGCTCACCCCGGCTCAGCTGGTGAACCCCAAGCCCCTGGTGGCGGCGATCAAGGAGTTCTTCGGCTCCAGCCAGCTCAGCCAGTTCATGGACCAGACCAATCCTCTGGCCGAGCTCACCCACAAACGCCGCATCAGCGCCCTCGGCCCTGGGGGCCTCACGCGGGAGCGCGCCGGCTTCGCCGTGCGTGACATTCACCCCTCCCACTACGGCCGCATCTGCCCGATCGAGACGCCGGAAGGGCCGAACGCCGGTCTGATCGGCTCGCTCGCCACCCACGCGCGGGTTAACGAATACGGCTTCATCGAAACTCCCTTCTGGCGCGTTGAGGATGGCATCGTCCTGAAGCAGGGCGACCCGATCTATCTCTCCGCCGACCTCGAAGACGAGTGTCGCGTTGCTCCTGGCGACGTGGCCACCGACGCCGAGGGACGCATTCAGGCCGAACTGGTTCCGGTCCGTTACCGCCAGGATTTCGAAACCGTTCCACCCACCCAGGTGGACTACGTCCAGCTGTCGCCGGTGCAGGTGATTTCGGTGGCCACCTCCTTGATCCCCTTCCTGGAGCACGACGACGCCAACCGTGCCCTGATGGGCTCGAACATGCAGCGTCAGGCGGTCCCCCTGCTCCGGCCCGAGCGGCCGCTGGTGGGCACTGGTCTTGAAACCCAGGTCGCGCGCGACTCCGGCATGGTGCCGATCACCCGTGTCAACGGTGTGGTCACCTTCGTGGATGCCACGGCGATCGTGATCCGCGATGTCGACGGTGTCGACCATCCCCACCTGCTGCAGAAGTACCAGCGCTCCAACCAGGACACCTGCTTGAACCAGCGCCCGATCGTCAAGCAGGGCGATGCGGTGATCGCCGGCCAGGTGCTGGCCAATGGATCTGCCTGCGAGGGCGGTGAGATTGCCCTGGGCCAGAACGTGCTGATCGCCTACATGCCCTGGGAGGGCTACAACTACGAAGACGCCATCCTGGTGAGCGAACGGCTCGTGCAGGACGACCTCTACACCTCGGTGCACATCGAGAAGTACGAGATCGAAGCCCGCCAGACCAAGCTCGGACCCGAGGAGATCACGCGGGAAATCCCCAATGTGGCGGAAGAGAGCCTCGGTAATCTCGATGAAATGGGCATCATCCGTATCGGCGCTTATGTCGAATCGGGTGACATCCTCGTCGGCAAGGTCACGCCCAAAGGGGAATCCGATCAGCCGCCGGAAGAGAAGCTGCTGCGTGCGATCTTCGGTGAGAAGGCTCGCGATGTGCGCGACAATTCTCTGCGGGTGCCCAACACCGAACGGGGCCGCGTGGTGGACGTGCGCATCTACACCCGCGAGCAGGGCGATGAACTGCCGCCGGGCGCGAACATGGTGGTGCGCGTCTATGTGGCCCAGCGCCGCAAGATTCAGGTGGGCGACAAGATGGCCGGTCGCCACGGCAACAAGGGCATCATCAGCCGCATTCTTCCCCGCGAAGACATGCCCTACCTGCCCGATGGTTCCCCCATCGACATCGTGCTGAACCCGCTGGGTGTGCCCTCCCGGATGAACGTCGGCCAGGTGTTCGAGTGCCTGATGGGCTGGGCTTCCTCCCACCTGGGTTGCCGCGTGAAGGTGGTGCCCTTCGATGAGATGCACGGGGATGAAACCTCCAAGAACACCGTGCAGAAGTACCTCGAAGAAGCTGCCAATCAACCCGGCAAAGACTGGGTCTATGACCCCGAGAACCCCGGCAAGATCCAGCTGATCGACGGTCGCACCGGCGAGAAGTTCGACCAACCGGTCACCGTGGGCTATGCCCACATCCTCAAGCTGGTGCACCTTGTCGACGACAAGATCCACGCCCGCTCCACCGGCCCTTACTCGCTCGTCACCCAGCAGCCTCTCGGCGGCAAAGCCCAACAGGGCGGCCAGCGGCTCGGGGAAATGGAGGTCTGGGCCCTGGAGGCCTACGGCGCCGCTTACACGCTGCAGGAGCTGCTCACCGTCAAGTCCGACGACATGCAGGGCCGCAACGAGGCACTCAACGCCATCGTCAAGGGCAAGCCCATCCCTCGCCCCGGCACACCTGAGTCGTTCAAGGTGCTGATGCGCGAGCTCCAGTCCCTGGGTCTGGACATCGCGGTGTACACCGACGAAGGCGTCGAGGTTGACCTCATGCAGGACGTCAATCCTCGCCGTAGCACCCCCAACCGGCCCACCTACGAGTCGCTCGGCGTCGCGGATTTCGACGACGACTGAAGATCCACGCCTGATCCGTTCCGTACTCCTTGACGTCCGCGCGACACCCCGGCCATGACCAACAGCAACCTCCGCACCGAAAACCACTTCGACTACGTCAAGATCACGCTCGCTTCCCCCGAGCGGATCATGCAGTGGGGGCAACGCACCCTGCCGAACGGTCAGGTGGTCGGTGAAGTCACCAAGCCTGAGACGATCAACTACCGCACGCTCAAGCCCGAGATGGACGGGCTGTTCTGCGAAAAGATCTTCGGCCCTTCCAAGGATTGGGAGTGCCATTGCGGCAAGTACAAGCGGGTGCGCCACCGCGGCATCGTCTGTGAGCGCTGCGGGGTGGAGGTCACCGAGAGCCGGGTGCGTCGTCACCGCATGGGCTTCATCAAGCTGGCGGCTCCGGTGTCGCACGTTTGGTATCTGAAGGGGATCCCCAGCTACGTGGCGATCCTGCTGGACATGCCCCTGCGGGATGTGGAGCAGATCGTTTATTTCAACTGCTACGTGGTGCTCGAAAAGGGCGACCACAAGGACCTCACCTACAAGCAACTGCTCACGGAAGATGAGTGGCTGGAGATCGAGGATCAGATCTACGCCGAGGACTCGGAGATCGAGAACGAGCCCATCGTGGGCATCGGTGCGGAAGCTCTCAAGCAGCTGCTTGTCGATCTCAACCTCACCGAGATCGCTGAACAGCTCCGCGAAGACATCGCCGGCAGCAAGGGTCAGAAGCGGGCCAAGCTGATCAAGCGCCTGCGGGTGATCGACAACTTCATCGCCACCAATGCCCGGCCGGAGTGGATGGTGCTTGATGCCATCCCCGTGATTCCGCCGGATCTGCGCCCGATGGTGCAGCTCGACGGTGGCCGTTTCGCCACCTCCGACCTCAACGATCTCTACCGCCGGGTCATCAACCGCAACAACCGCCTGGCGCGGCTGCAGGAGATCCTGGCTCCCGAGATCATCGTCCGCAACGAAAAGCGGATGCTGCAGGAGGCTGTCGATGCCCTGATCGATAACGGCCGCAGGGGCCGCACCGTGGTGGGCGCCAACAACAGGCCGCTCAAGTCCCTCAGCGACATCATTGAGGGCAAACAGGGGCGCTTCCGCCAGAACCTGCTGGGCAAACGGGTCGACTATTCCGGCCGGTCCGTGATCGTGGTGGGCCCCAAGCTGAAGATGCATCAGTGCGGTCTGCCCAAGGAGATGGCGATCGAGCTGTTCCAGCCATTCGTGATCCACCGGCTGATCCGTCAGAACATCGTCAATAACATCAAGGCGGCCAAGAAGCTGATTCAGCGCGCCGACGACGAAGTGATGCAGGTGCTTCAGGAGGTGATTGAAGGTCACCCGATCCTGCTGAACCGGGCCCCCACGCTGCACCGTCTCGGCATTCAGGCGTTCGAGCCCAAGCTGGTGGATGGTCGCGCCATCCAGCTGCACCCGCTGGTGTGCCCTGCGTTCAACGCCGACTTCGACGGTGACCAGATGGCCGTGCACGTGCCACTGGCGATCGAAGCTCAGACGGAGGCTCGCATGTTGATGCTGGCCAGCAACAACATTCTTTCGCCGGCCACCGGCGAGCCGATCATCACCCCCTCCCAGGACATGGTGCTGGGCATCTACTACCTCACGGCTCTCGATCGCAATGAGGCGAAGCCGGCCTTCGGTGACAGGAGCCGTACCTTCGCTGGCCTGGCCGATGTGCTCAATGCCTTCGATGAGAAGCACCTCGCCCTGCACAACTGGGTGTGGGTTCGCTTCTCCGGTGAGATCGACGACGAGGACGAAAGTGATGTTCCCCTCAAGCAGGAAACGCTCAGCGATGGCACCCGCATTGAGCAATGGAAATACCGCCGCGACCGCTTCGATGAAGACGGTGCTCTCATCAGCCGCTACCTGCTCACCACTGTCGGCCGCGTCGTGATGAACGTCACCATCATCGATGCGGTGGCCGCCGTCTGAAGGCTCAGTTCCGCCCGAGTTGTTTCTGCCCTCCTCCACCCGCCTTCCTCCGCGCCCCCCCCATGACCAGCACACCTTCCACCTCCACGTCCGATCAGGGTCGCCGCAACGCTCCCCTGACCAAAGAAGCCCCCCGCTTCATCAACAAGGAGATCAACAAGAAGGCGTTGCGCAACCTGGTGGCGTGGGCCTATAAGCACCACGGCACAGCGGCCACCGCCTCGATGGCGGATGAGCTGAAGGACCTTGGCTTCCACTACGCCACCCAGGCGGCCGTTTCAATCTCGGTGGAAGATCTGCGGATTCCGGTGCAGAAGGTGCGCCTCCTCGAGGAAGCCGAGCAGCAGATCACCGATACCGAAGAGCGCTATCGGCTCGGCGAAATCACTGAGGTGGAGCGCCATACCAAGGTGATCGACACCTGGACTGAAACCAACGAGCGTCTGGTCGAGGAAGTCAAGAAGAACTTCAACGACAACGACCCGCTCAACTCCGTCTGGATGATGGCCAACTCCGGCGCCCGGGGCAACATGTCCCAGGTGCGGCAGTTGGTGGGCATGCGCGGCCTGATGGCCAACCCTCAGGGGGAGATCATCGACCTGCCGATCCGCACCAACTTCCGCGAAGGGCTCACGGTCACCGAGTACGTGATCTCGTCCTACGGCGCCCGCAAGGGTCTGGTGGACACGGCTCTGCGTACCGCCGACTCCGGCTACCTCACCCGCCGTCTGGTGGACGCGGCCCAGGACGTGATCGTGCGGGAAGACGACTGCGGCACCACCCGTGGCATCCCCATTCAGGCCGATGAAAAAGGCCGTTTCCAGGCCAAGCTGGTCGGCCGCCTGGCTGCGGAGCCTGTGGTGGCTTCCTCCGGCGAGGTGCTGGTCGAGCGTGATGGCGAAATCGATAAGCCGATCACGGCGCTGATCGAAGCCGCCGGTGTGCGCACCGTGCTGGTGCGCTCTCCGCTCACCTGTGAGGCCGCCCGTTCGGTTTGCCGCAAGTGCTACGGCTGGGCTCTGGCCCACAACCAGCTGGTGGACCTGGGTGAAGCCGTCGGCATCATCGCTGCTCAGTCGATCGGTGAGCCCGGCACCCAGCTCACCATGCGCACCTTCCACACCGGTGGTGTGTCCACGGCCGAAACCGGCGTGGTGCGCTCGCTGCTGGAAGGGGTGGCGGAATTCGGCCCCAAGGCCCGGGTGCGTCAGCACCGCACGCCCCATGGCGTGGAGGCTCAGATCGCCGAAACCGATTTCACCCTTTCGGTGATTCCGAGCGCCAAGGGCAAGGTGCAGAAGGTGGATGTCACTGGCGGCTCCATCCTGTTCGTCTCCAACGGCCAATCGATCCCGGCCGACACGGTCCTGGCCCAGATCTCGGCCGGCACGTCCGTCAAGAAGAGCGTGGAGAAGGGAACCAAAGACGTGATCTGTGACTTGGCCGGGCAGGTGCGCTATGAGGATGTGATTCAACCTCGGGAAGTCACCGACCGCCAGGGAAACATCACCCTCAAGGCTCAGCGCCTGGGCCGGATGTGGGTGCTGGCCGGCGATGTGTACAACCTTCCTCCCAATGCCCAGCCCGTGGTGGCCGGCAACAAGCCCGTGACCACCGGCGATGTGCTCGCCGAGAGCCGGCTCGTCAGTGAGCACGGTGGCGCTGTGCGCCTGCGGGAATCGGCGGGCGATTCGCGTGAAGTGCAGATCGTCACAGCCAGCCTCACCCTCAAGGATTGCAAGCTGGTGCATGAATCCACCCATTCGGGGGAAACCTGGCACCTGGAAGGCAAGGACAATTCCCGCTACGTGGTGCGCACCCACCCTGGCAGCAAGATCGGCACCGGCGAAGTGATTGCCGAGCTGGCCGATGACCGCTTCCGCACCCAGACGGGCGGCATGGTGAAGTACGCCCCCGGCCTCTCGATCAAAAAGGCCCGGTCGGCCAAGAACGGCTACGAGGTGTCCAAAGGCGGCACCCTGCTGTGGATTCCCACCGAAACCCATGAGATCAACAAGGACATCTCCCTGTTGATGATTGAGGACGGCCAGTGGATTGAAGCCGGCACTGAAGTCGTCAAGGACATCTTCAGCCAGATCGCTGGCATCGTCACCGTCACCCAGAAGAACGACATCCTTCGCGAGATCATCGTTCGCTCCGGCACTCTCCACCTCGTCTCGGACAGCAAGGTGCTGGGCCGCTACGCCGATGAAGGCAAGCTGCACAATCCTGGGGAGGAAATCGCTCCGGGCCTTGTCACCGAGGCGATGGTGTATGTCGAGGCAGTGGATACTCCCGAAGGAGGAGCGCTGCTGCTGCGTCCGGTGGAGGAATACACCATTCCCGATCAGGCCCACCTGCCTGAACTGGGCACGATCAAGCAGAACGGCGGACCGTCGCTCGGTCTCAAAGCCACCCAGCGTCTCACCTACAAAGACGGTGAGGTGATCAAGTCGGTGGAGGGCGTGGAACTGCTGCGCACCCAGCTGATTCTTGAAACCTTCGACACCACCCCCCAGATGACGGTGGATGTGGAAGTGGTGCCCGACAAACGTGCCAAGACGATCGAACGCCTGCAGCTGGTGATTCTCGAAACCCTGCTCGTGCGCCGCGACACCCTCTCCGACGCCAGCCACGGCTCCACCCACACCAAGCTCCAGGTGGAGGACGGCATGGCCGTCAAGAGCGGCGACGTGGTCGCCACCACCCAGATCCTCTGCAAGGAGAACGGCCTGGTTCAGCTGCCTGACCCGGTGGATGGGGAGCCCGTCCGCCGTCTGATCGTCGAGCGTGCTCACGACACCAAAGACGTCGACTGCGGCTCGGCCGCCATCGCAGTCACGGTCGGTCAGCGCCTCGTCGATGGTGAGCTTCTCGCCGAAGGCATCCGCGCCGACTGCTGCGGCCAGGTGGAGGCGATCAGCGGCAGCACGATCACGATCCGTCTCGGCCGCCCCTACATGGTGTCCCCCGATTCGGTCCTGCACGTCCGCGACGGTGAACTGGTGCAGCGCGGTGATGCTCTGGCGCTGCTGGTGTTTGAGCGCCAGAAAACGGGTGACATCGTTCAGGGTCTGCCCCGCATCGAAGAACTGCTCGAAGCCCGCCGTCCACGTGAATCAGCGGTGCTCTCGCGCAGGTCGGGCACGGTGCAGATCAAGCAGGGCGAAGACGACGACACTGTGACGGTGACGGTGATCGAATCTGACGACGCCCAGACCGACTACCAGCTCTCCCATGGCCGCAATGCCATGGTCAACGACGCGCAGCAGGTGAGTGCCGGTGAGATGCTCACCGACGGCCCGATCAACCCACACGAACTGCTCGAGTGCTACTTCGAGGATCTGCGTTCCCGCAAGCCTTCGATGGAAGCGGCTCAGGAAGCCATCTCCAAGCTTCAGTTCCGCATGGTGCAGGAAGTGCAGAACGTGTACAAATCCCAGGGCGTCACCATCGACGACAAGCACATCGAAGTCATCGTCCGTCAGATGACCAGCAAGGTGCGCATCGAAGATGCCGGTGACACCACCCTGCTGCCAGGCGAACTGATCGAACTGCGCCAGGTGGAGCAGGTGAACCAGGCGATGGCGATCACCGGTGGCGCTCCCGCGGAGTTCACACCAGTGCTGCTGGGTATCACCAAGGCGTCGCTCAACACCGACAGCTTCATCTCTGCCGCCAGCTTCCAGGAAACCACCAGGGTGCTGACCGAAGCAGCGATCGAAGGCAAGAGCGACTGGCTGCGCGGGCTCAAGGAGAACGTCATCATTGGTCGGCTCATCCCCGCCGGTACTGGCTTCGGTGGTTTCGAGGAAGAGCTGCGCAGCGAAGCCGGCCCCCATCCCGACATCCTTGATGAGGAGTCCGGCGGTTACCGCCGCGTGGCCAACCTGCGTCCCGATTACACCGTGGAGATGCCGGCAGCCACGGCTGTCGCCGCCCCCGCGGTGCTCGATGACCCCTCCGAGGACGAGCTCGATGCGGTGCGCAGCAAGCGGGGCATCGAAGCCACGGCCAGCACCTTTGCCGCCTTCGCCCGGCCCAGTGTCGAGGAAGGTCTGGAAGAGGAGCTGATTCCTGATCCAGCCGCCGTGGAAGGATTGCTGGAAGAAGGTCTCCTGAGCGACGACTGATCCATGGTTCTCCAACCCCCGATCGTCCCGCAGCGCCGCCTGCCGCGCTTCGGCTTCCACCACCACACCGAGCTGTTGAACGGCCGCCTCGCCATGCTTGGCTTCATCGCCCTGCTGGCCGTGGAGTGGAAGCTGGGTCATGGCCTGCTGGTGTGGCCCTGACGGCTCCTCCCACAGTTCCCTTGCTGGGCCTCAAACTTGAGGCCCTGGAAGCCTGGGCGGTGGCCCAGGGCCAGCCCGCCTTCCGCGGCCGCCAACTTCACGAGTGGATCTACGCGAAGGGCGCCCGGCGCTTTGCCGATGTCACCGTGCTGCCGAAGCTCTGGCGTGAGCGGCTCGGCGGCAATCCCGACGTCGAGCAGGCCGATCCGATCGGCCGTTCGCGCGAATTGATTCGCAGCGTGGCCAGCGACGGCACCACCAAACTGTTGTTGGCCACCGCCGATGGGCTGAGCCTCGAAACCGTCGGCATCCCCAGCCGGGACCGGCTCACGGTCTGCGTCTCCAGCCAGGTGGGCTGCCCGATGGCCTGCCGCTTCTGCGCCACCGGCAAGGCCGGCCTTGATCGCTCCCTGGCGGTGCATGAAATCGTTGATCAGGTGCTCACGGTGCGCGAGGTGATGGGGGAGCGCCCCAGCCATGTGGTGTTCATGGGCATGGGTGAGCCGCTGCTCAACATCGAGGCCGTGCTCGGCGCGATCGACTGCCTGTGCACTGATCTCGGCATGGCCCAGCGCCAGATCACCCTGAGCACCGTTGGGGTCGCCCAGACCTTGCCGCAGCTGGCCGAGCGGGCCCTCGAACGGCTCGGCCGCGCCCAGTTCACCCTGGCGGTAAGCCTGCATGCGCCTGATCAGTCGCTGCGGGAGCAGCTGATTCCCACGGCCCGCGCCTACCCACTCGAACGGCTGTTGGACGATTGCCGCCGCTACGTGGCTCTGACCGGTCGGCGTGTGAGCTTCGAGTACATCCTCCTGGGCGGGCTCAACGACCACCCGCGTCAGGCGGTGGCCCTGGCCCAGCTGCTGCGCGGTTTCCAGAGCCACGTGAATCTGATCCCTTACAACCCGATTGAGGAAGAGGAGTTCCAACGCCCCAGCCTGGAGCGGGTCGAGGCCTTCCGGCGTGCCCTCCAGGACCGCCATGTGGCCGTGAGCGTCAGGGCCAGTCGGGGGTTGGATCAGGACGCCGCCTGCGGCCAACTGCGGCGACGGTTGGCACCGACCGGCTGAGGCCTTTCCCCTGAGGCCACTCCGCTGTGGCGCGCGGATGAGACAGGCGCGCCGCCGTTGTACGGCATGCCAGCGCGTCTTTTGCAGACGGCCTCACCCAGGCACGCTGAAGCCGCTGGATCAGGGCCGCTCTCACCCACCAGCCAACAACGACCGTGGGTCACCCGTCAGGTGGCATCGCGGGAGGGATCGAACGCCCCGCGGGCTTCCGCTTCGCTCCAGGGCGTGAGCTGAAGCATCAGCAGGAAGGCCGGCAGCGCTGCCGCCACGGTGAACAGGAAGAACGGTCCCCATCCCGCCCGCTCGGCCACGAGCCCGGCGGGTGCCGCCAGCACCGAGCGGCTCATGGCGTAGACGCCGGAGAACAGGGCGTACTGGGTGGCGGAGAAGCGCGGGTTGCAGAGGCTCATCAGCAGGGCCACGAACACCGCGCCCACCATCCCGCCGGAGAGATTCTCCAGGCTCACCACCGTGATCAGCCCTGCCAGCCCGCCTCCGAACTGGGCGAGTGCCCAGTAGCTGAGATTGCCGAGCGCCCCGGCGACGGCGAACAGCCACAGGGAGCGGTTCATGCCCAGCCGGCTGAACAGCACGCCCCCCAGCACCGTGCCCGCCATCGTGGCGGCCACCGCCCAGCCGCCTTGCACCAGGCCGATGTCGGCGGGGCTGAAGCCCTGGCTGGTCAGGAACGGGATCGCCATGGCGCTCAGCAGGCCATCCGGCCAGCGGTAGAGCAGCACCAGCAGCAGCAGTTGCCAGGAGCGGTTCGGGCCGCTGCGCCGCAGGAATTCCCGGGCTGGGCCCAGCACCGCCTGGCGCAGGCTGGTGACCGGATGGTCGATGGCGGGCAGCCGCGGTGCCGTCAGGGTGAACGGCAGCATGGCGGCGATCAGCACCGCCGAGCCGAGAAAGGCCGCCGGCCAGCCGAAGCGCCCGGCCAGCAGGAATCCCCCTGCCCCCACTGCCAGCATCGCCGCCCGGTAGCCCAGCGAGGCGGCGGCCGCACCGGGCCCCCGCTCCAGTTCCGACAGCAGGTCGGTCCGGTAAGCATCCACGGCGATGTCCTGGGTGGCGCTGCAGATCGCCAGCACCAGCGCCATCACGCCGATGGCGGCGAGGCTGGTGGCGTCGGTGCTCGGCCGCAGCAGCGCCATCGCGGCGGTGACCACCACCAGCACCAGCTGCAGCAGCACCAACCAGCCCCGGCGCCGGTCGGGCCAGGGGATCGGCCAGCGATCCAGCAGCGGCGCCCAGAACAGCTTCAAGGTGTAGGGCAATTCGGCCAGGGGAATCAGGCCGATCAACCCCAGGGGAACCTGGCTGGCGCTCAGCCAGCCCTGCAGCAGGCGGCTGCCCACCATGTAGGGAGCACCGCTGGCCACACCGGCGGCCGCCACGGCCACAAGCCGGCGCCAGGACGGAACGGTGGGGGCAGGGCTGGAAACAGGCGGCAAGGGTCCCGTTCACGACTGGGCGAACCCTATGCCTTCAGAATGCCAACACCACCAGGACTTTCCGTGTCGTTCTTTCGCTCCACCCTGCTGCCGGCCGGAATCGTGCTGCTCTTCGGCCTGGCCCTGTTCGCCGTGAGTGCGAGGATCTGGCTTCCCGGCGACATGGCAGCGCCTGCGCCGATTGGATGAGGAGGGGCAGTCTGGTGCCCATGGAAGACGAAGCCAGCAGCGAATCCGTGCCGCCGTTCTCAAGGAGCCCGGCGGAACTGGCGTTCGATCCGGAGCTGCTGGCCGGCGAGCTGGCTCAGGAACTGGCTCTCGATCCGCTTGATGCCATCGACACGCTCGAGCCTGGCCAGGGCGACATCGCCGCTGAGTGCGATCTGGGCCTGGAGTTGTTGGCCGGCAGCCACGACCAGTGCATGCAGGGGCTGCGCATCTTCTGCGAACACCGCGATCCCCGCGCCGTGCCACGGCTGCTGCCGTTGCTCGCTTCCACCTGCCCGATCCTGCGGATGAGCGCGGTGTACGCCCTCGGGCGCAACCCCGATCCGCGGGCGGTGGAGCCCTTGCTGGCCCTCCTTCAGGACGATGCCAACGGCTACGTGCGCAAGGCGGTGGCCTGGAGCCTGGGCAATTACCCGGAAGCGCCGGTGCTCAACCCCTTGATCCGGGCGCTTCAGCTCGACATCGCCGCCGTGCGTCTGTGGGCAGCCGGGTCGCTGGCGGATGCCGGCAGCACAGGAGCGGCCAAGGCGGATCAGGCGGCTGCCCAGCTGCTGCTGAGCCTGCGGATCGACAGCGAGCCGGTGGTGCGCAGCAACAGCGCCTGGTCACTCGGCCGCCTGTACGACCATCTCGTCCCCCCGCGCCAGTCGGAGCTGGTGGGTGTGCTTGTGGACGTGTTGCTGAACGACAACGACGCCACCGTGCGCGACGAGGCCCGCGTGGCCCTGGAGCAACTGGAGGATCCCTCCGTGCTGGAACGGTTGCAGACACTGGTCGATGAGGGCCTGCTGAACTGAAGCGCCGCACGGTTTGATCGATCCGGCTAGCATCCGGCCACGCTTTCTGCCGCAGGATGGCTCAGCACACCATCCGATTTCGCATCCGGCCCGACGGCACCGTCGAGGAGCTGGTCCAGGGATTTCGTGGTGAGGGCTGCCAGCAGCTGACCGAGCGGATCGAATCCAGCCTCGGCAGCGTTCAGCAACGCAGCAGCACGGCGGAAGCCTTCCAGAGCCAGATCCAGACCTCCTCGGCGGCTTTGCCGGTCGAGCAGCGTTCCGCCTGAACCCTTCACCGTTCGCCCCCTGTTTCGATGTCGCACTTCAGCACCGTCAAGACCGAGCTCCGCGACCGTGAGGCCCTTCTCGGCGCCCTGCGTGATCTCGGCCATGAGCCCGATCCGAGCGAGCGTCCGGTGCGCGGCTATCGCGGCCAGACCGTCCTCGCCGACCTTTGCGTGGCGCAAAGCGGTGGCGGCGACATCGGCTTCCGCTGGAATGCCACCAGCAACAGCTACGAGCTGGTGACCGACCTCGATCTGTGGAAGCAGCCCGTGCCTGTGGAGCGCTTCCTGGCCCAGGTCACCCAGCGCTACGCCCTCCGTTCCATTCTTGCCGCTTCGGCAGCGGAAGGCTTCCAGGTCACGGAGCAGATCCAGGCCGTCGACGGCAGCATCGAGTTGGTCGTGTCCCGCTGGGACGCCTGAGTCCGTGCCGCCTGACCGGCCCGAGTCCGCCACGGCAGCCACCGGCTCTGCTGCAGTCCCGGGCGCTGCTGCAGCTGCTGATCCTTCGCTGGCTTTCACGGCCGCGGCCACGGCACGCCCTGTGCCCACCGGGCGTGAACCGCTGCTGGGCGGGCGTCTGCGTCAGCGGGCCGTCTGGGTCGACGAGGCCGTTTGCATCGGCTGCCGTTACTGCGCCCACGTGGCCGGCAACACCTTTCTGGTGGAGCCCCTGTGGGGACGCTCACGTGCGATCCGTCAGGACGGTGATAGCACCGAGACGATTCAAGAAGCGATCGATACCTGCCCGGTCGACTGCATTCACTGGGTGGCCTACGAGGAGATCCCGGCGCTGGAGGAGCAACTGCGCCAGCAGGAGCTTCACCCTCTGGGCCTGCCCTGCGCGGCACGGGTCAAGCGCACCCTGCCGCGGCCCTGAATCTCCCCACCCGTCCCGCAGCAGCACCGGTGATGCCGCCCATCCCCACGCGCCGTTTCGGCCGCACCGGTCTGCCCATGCCGGTGCTTTCCCTCGGCGGCATGCGCTACCAGCAGAGCTGGAGCGACCTTCCCGGCGACCAGATCACCCCGGCCAGCCAGGCGAATGTGGCGGCCACCCTGGAGCGGGCCCGCGCCCATGGTCTGCATCACATCGAAACGGCGCGCCACTACGGCACCTCTGAACGGCAGCTGGGCTGGCTGTTGGGGCCCACGCCGGATCCGCAGCGCATCCTCCAGACCAAGGTGCCGCCGCACGAGGATCCCGCCGCCTTCGAGGCCGAGCTGGAACTCAGCTGTGCGCGGCTCCAGGTGGAGCGGCTCGATCTGCTGGCCATCCATGGCGTCAACCTGCCGGAGCACCTGCAGCAGACCCTGCGCCCGGGCGGCTGCCTGGAGGTGGTGCGCCGCTGGCAGCGCGACGGCAGGCTCGGCTCTGTCGGCTTCTCCACCCATGCTCCGCTGCCGTTGATCCTGGAGGCGATCGAAAGTGATGCCTTCGATTACATCAACCTGCACTGGTATTTCATCCGCCAGCAGAACAGCGTGGCGATCGAGGCCGCCCGCCGCCAAGACATGGGCGTGTTCCTGATCAGCCCCACCGACAAGGGGGGGCACCTGCACAGCCCCTCGGAGCGGCTGTGCGAGCTGTGCGCGCCACTGCATCCGATCGTGTTCAACGATCTTTTCTGCCTCGCCAACGCCGAGGTGCACACACTCAGCGTCGGAGCGGCCTGCCCCCAGGACCTCGACCTGCACCTAGAGGCTGTGCAGCGGCTCCCCGAGGCTGATCAGCTGCTGCCGCCGGTGCTGGAGCGGCTGGAACAAGCGCGGCTCGACGCGCTCGGCGCTGCCTGGCTGGCCAGCTGGCAGGAGGGGCTGCCCGACTGGAGCGACACCCCCGGTGGCATCAACGTGCCGGTGCTGCTCTGGCTGTACAACCTGCTGGAAGCCTGGGACCTCGAGAGCTTCGGCCGCGCTCGCTACGGCCTGCTGGGGCAGGGGGGGCACTGGTTCCCCGGTGCCAATGCCGATGCCCTCGATGCCGAGGTGAGCGAGGCGGCGTTGTTGGCGGCTCTCCGGGCCAGCCCCTGGGCCGCCCAGATCCCCGAGCTGCTGCGCCGATTGCGGCGTCGGCTCGGAGGTACCCCGCACCAGCGGCTGATGGCCGGGGAGGCGGCCGCCTAGCCCAGCGGCAGCTTGGCGGGCACGCCCACAGGACGGGGGTAGAGCCTGGGGCACGGTCCAGTGGAAGCCACCACCACTGCATGGCGCACACCACGGCCTGACGGCAGCTCCTGCCGCTCCACCCGCCGCAGCTCCGCCCTCAGGGGCAGCACGGCCCGCTCCATGGCCTGCTGGTCTTCGGCGCCCCACTGGCCCCGGTAGAGCAGCGCCTGGCCCCCGGGCCCGAGCAGCGGCACCAGATATTCGGCCACCACCGGCGCCGCGGCCACGGCGCGGGCCAGGGCCCAGTCGAAGCGGCCGCGGCAATCACGGCTGTGGCCCGTGAGTTCCGCCCGCTCGCACCGCACCACCACCCGCTCGCCCAGATCCAGCGCGGCGGCCATCGCCTGCACGGCCGCCGCCTTGCGGCCCACCGAATCCACCAGGGTGAGCCGCGCCTGGGGCAGGGCGATCGCCAGCACCAGGCCGGGGAAGCCGCCGCCGGTGCCCACGTCCACCAGCTGCAGCGGCGCCGCCGGGCTACAGAGCAGGGAGCGCCAGGGCCAGAGGCTGTCGAACACCTGGGCGATCCAGTAGTCGTCGCCCTCCACCAGCCGGGTGAGGTTGAGGCGGCCATTCCACTGGCGCAGCTCCTGCTGCAGCGCTTCGAGTGCGCCCAACTGCGCCGCGTCGGGTTGCCAGCCGAGTGCGGGCCAGATCGAGGTCAGGTCTCTGGCCTGGTCCGGGGGGCTGAGGGGATCGAGCGGAGCGTTCATTCCCTAGGAGGTCACCATCCGCGCCGGCAGAACCGACTGAGATCTCTAGGATCTCGCAGACCCGGTGCGGGCTTGGTGGCTGCAGGCGAACGTCCAGGAGGGGGGCAGACCCACTACCAGTTGCTGCGTCTGTCGACCACGGCGACGGCTCAGGAGCTGCGCCTGGCGTTCCGCACCTTGAGCAAGCTGTACCACCCCGACACCACCACTCTGCCGGCTGCAGAAGCAGAGCAGCAGTTTCAGCGCCTGCAGACGGCCTACACCACCCTCAGCGACCCCGACAGTCGCCACGCCTACGACCGGCAGCTGCGGCTGCTGCAGCTGCAGAAAGCCGCAGCGCTCCAGAAGGCCACGGCCGCCCCCGCCGCCCCCGGCCTGGGGGTTCCCGCTGGGCAGCGCGCCCTCTCCGCACGCCGGGCGCTTTCGGGCGGTGAGTGGTTCGCGCTGGTGCTGCTCGGTGCCGCCCTGGTGTGCAGCCTGGTGCTGGGGCTCGGTCTGGCCTGGTGGCGGGGAGTTGATCTGCTGGTGTTGCCCGTGTCCGTGCAGACTGCCCCTCCATCCGGTGATACCGCTGGGGATGAACGCCCTGCCTCCGCTTCAGACGCCCCTCTACAACCATCCGTTGCCGGCCCTGGAGCAATGGCTGCGGCAGCTGGGAGCGAGCCCCAGCCGCAGTGACCGCAGCTCCTGGGATCTTCATCAGCCGCACTGGAGTGCCTTGATCGAGTTCGCGGTCGAGGACATCCGCGTGACCTGGCACCAGGACGGGCGCAGCACGGTGCGGCTGTTTCCCTATGGCCTCACCCGCGCCGATGTGGAATCAGCGATCCTGGCCGGGCCCTGAGCCGCGCTCACAGGGCGGCCAGACCCTCCTGGATCACGGCGTAGCAGTGGGCCAGCTGGTCGTCAGTGAGGCACAGGGGCGGCAGCAGATAGACCACCTGCCCCAGGGGCCTGATGAACACGCCCCGCTCCAGCGCCAGGCGCTGCAGCACCCGCCCGCTGCGGTTCAGGTAGCCGGGGTCGGCCACCTTGAGGTCGAAGGCGGCGATGGTGCCGCACAGACGCGGCCGCTCCACGCGCGGATCGGCGGCGAGCGCTTCGAGATGCGGCCGGTGCCGCGCTTCGAAGCCCGCATACCGCTCCGGAGCTCCGGCCAGCAGGGCCAGGCTGGCGTTGGCCGCGGCGCAGCCCAGCGGGTTGGCCGTGAAGCTGTGGCCGTGGAAGAAGGTGTGGGTGGGGTCCCCGCTGATGAACCCCTGGTAAAGCTGCTCGCTGGCCAGGGTCACCCCCATCGGCAGGAAGCCTCCGGTGAGGCCTTTGGAGAGCGCCACCAGGTCGGGGCGGATCCCCGCCTTGCGGCAGGCGAACAGCGCGCCGGTGCGGCCGAAGCCGGTCATCACCTCGTCGGCGATCAGCAGGGCGCCCGCCTGGCGCACCCGCTGCTCCACCGCCTGGAGAAAGCCGGGACGCACCATCGCCATGCCGCTGGCCCCCTGCACGAGCGGCTCCAGGATCACCGCCGCCGTGGGACGCTCCAGCAGGCTTTCGAGCGCCTGCAACGCTGCCTCTTCCTTCTCTGCCACCAGCGGATCGTGCCACCAGGTGGAGGGCCAGGGGGCCCGCGCCACCGGGCAGAGCAGCGGGTCGAAGGGCGCCGAAAACAGGGACCGCTCCCCCATCGCCATCGCCCCGAAGGTGTCACCGTGGTAGGCCCCGTCAAAGGCGATCCACTGCGGGCGGTCCTCGCCACGATTCAGCCACCATTGCCAGGCGATCTTCAGGGCCACCTCCACGGCCGTGGAGCCGTCATCGGAGAAGAACAGCCGCTCCAGCCCGCTGGCGGCGCTGAGGCTTGTGGCCAGCTGCTCGGCCTGGGGATGGCTGAAGTTGGCGAAGATCACCTGCTCAAGCTCCGCCACCTGGCTGGCCACCGCTGCCGCGATCGTGGGCTCGGCATGCCCGTGCAGGGTCACCCACCAGCTACTGATCGCGTCGATCAACTGGCGGCCGTCATCGAGTTCCAGCAGGGCGCCCCGGCCGCGCATAGCCCGCAGCGGCGGCTCGCTCGTGGCCACCTGGGTGGTCGGATGCCAGAGATGGGGATGCCAGCTCATCGGGCAGGAACGGCGGCCTTCACCGGCAGCGGCGGGCTTCGCGCTCACCTTCGGCGGCCAGGGGGCCGCAGTTCACCCACCGCACCACCGAGATCTCGATGTCGGTGAAGATCACCAGCACGGCGGTGCAGATCGCTGCCACCACAGTGCTGACCAGCGCGTGCTTTCGGGTCATGCGCCAAGGTTACGGGGCGCCGAGGGCGCTGCTGAGGCCGCTGGTCTCCCAGGCCTCGGCCAGCGCGGCGGCGCCCAGCAGCGGCAGCGGCGGCAGGCAGCCCAGCAGCGGCGCACCGCTCAGCTCGCGCAAGGTGCCGGGATTGTCGGCATGCGGGGGGCCGTTGAGCACGAGGCCCAGCAGGGGGATCTGCCGGCTCCGCAGCGCCTCGACCGACAGCAGGGTGTGGTTGAGGGTGCCCAGTCCGCTGCGGGCCACCAGCACCACCGGCAATCCCCAGCGCTGGATCTGATCGATCTGCATCAGGTCACGGCGCAGGGGCACCAGCAGCCCGCCGGCCGTTTCCACCACCAACGGTCCGTCCACGGCGGGAAGATCCAGCCGCTCCCGCTCGAGATGCTCCCCTTCCAGCTCGGCAGCCCAGTGGGGCGAGACCGGCGCGGCGAAGCGGTAGGCCTCCGGCAGTAATCGCTGCTCGATCTGCGCGGCGGTCAGCCCCAGCATCCGGCCCACCCGGTCACGGTCGCCGCCGTCCTCGAGCCCGCACTGCACCGGCTTCCAGTAGTGGGCGCCCAGCCCCAGGGTCAGCAGGGCGCTGACCACCGTCTTGCCCACGTCGGTGTCCGTGCCGCAGACGATCAGTTGCTGCTTCATGAACGTGCTGCCTCGTTCAGATGCTGCTGGTGCATGAGCTTGCTGCCTCCTGCCGGGGTTGCTTCATCACGCCACAGTGCCAGCCTGGCGCCACGGGCTGGGAGCGGGCCGCTGACCGATCAGCACCAGCACCTCCCAGGTCAGGAGCTTGCGCGGCCGGCCGGCTGGGCTCAGGGCGGGCTCCGCCGGCCAGGCGGCCTCCAGCCGGCGCCACTGGCCGGGTGTGAGTGGCGCCGCAGGCGTGCTGCCGGCACCGAGCGCCTGGATCTGCCGCAGAAAGGTGAGCGCCGTCGGCGCGAAGCGGCTGAAGCGCAGGCGCCGCTGTGCCGTGAGCGTCAGGTGGCGCTGGGCGCCATCCACCAAGGTGCCGGCATCGGGCAATGGCAGAGCGCTGCAGGGCCCCCGCGCCCCCGCCGCCGCCTGGAGCCACTGGGGGAAGCTGCCGGCCGTGGGCACCGCCAGCACCAGCCAGCCGCCCGGGGCCAGGCGGCGGCACCAGTGCTCCAGCTGATCCTGCGGGCGCTCGAGCCACTGCAACGCAAAGCTCGACACCAGCAACGAGGCGTTCTCCAGCTGGGGCGGCAGGCCGGTGTTGAGGTCCCACAGCAGCGATTCCCCCCCGTCCCTTGCACCTTGGTGCAGCAGCTCGGCGCAGAGGTCGAGGCGCAGGGGCTGAAGTGACGGCCGCAGTTGCTGCACCGCCCTGCTCAGCAGGCCGCTACCGGCGCCGAGGTCGGCGCAGGGTCCGGCAACCAACGGCAGCTCGCGGCAGTGGCGGGCCAGCCGCCAGGCCACCGCCCGCTGCAGGCTGGCCCGTTGCTCATAGGTACCGGCGTGGCGGCCGAACGCCTTGCGCACCTGCTCCTGCAGGGTCATGGCGCCTCCAGCCAGCTGAGCACCGGCTCGATCAGGGGCGCGCGCAGCAGGCTGTGGCCCGCTCCGGCGATCTGCCAGACGGTGGCCGCGGGCAGAGCCCGCCGCAGGGCGGCCCGGCTGGCGGCGGCGACAATCCGGTCATCCTCGGCTTCCACCAGCAGCACCCGGGCCGCGGGTGGAAACGCTGCCGGCAGCCTGTCGACCCGCCCCAGCAGGTCCAGATCGCTGCGCAGGCGCTCGATGCCCGCTGCCGTCAGTGGCTCGCTCCCCGGGCCCGGTGGCAGCAGGTCGGCGGGATCGGGTGCTGCCGCCTGGCGAAGGAAGTCCGCCAGCAGGTCCGCGGCCTGCCCGCCGGCCAGCCGCGCTTCCATGCCGGCCAGGGCAGCGCGCAGGGGGCGGCCTTCCCTCCCTGACGGCACGAAGGCCGCGAAGCTCGCCAGCAGCACCACCGCATCGGCGGAGGCCAGCACGGCTGGAGGCAATAAGTGCAGCCCGAGTGAATGGACAAGCACACCGCGCCTGCCGGGGGGCGATCGGTTCTCCCAGGCGGGGATCCGGGGCAGCAGCGGTCCGTAGCCCCGTTCGCCGCAGTGCCAGCTCCAGCCGCGTGGCTCGGCAGCTGCCCGCCACGGCTCCCAGGCCCGGCTGTCGCCGGCCCAGCCATGCATCGCCAGCAGTTGCCCGCTCATCGGCCGCCACCGGCCACCGGCGTGCCGAGGGCGGCCAGCAACCGCGCCAGCGTGCCGGTGGGCAGGCTGCGGCTCAGCACCAGTCGCAAGCGGGAGGTGCCCTCAGGCACCGTGGGCGGGCGGATCGCCACGCTGAGCAGACCGGCCCGCTCCAGCTGCGCTTGCAGCGCCAGGGCGGCCCCGTCATTGCCCACCAGCAGCGGCAGCACCGGCCCGGTCCCTTCCGGTCGCTGCCAGCCGGCTGCGGCCAGGCCGCAGCGCCAGCGCTCCGCCCGGTTCAGCAGGGCCTGCCCCAGTCCGGGATCCTGCTGCAGCAGCTCCAGGGCCGCCAGGGCAGCCGCCGCTAGGCAGGGCGCTAGGGCCGTGGAGTAGCGGAAAGCGCCTGAGCTCTGCAGCAGCCAGTCGGCCAGGGGGGCATCAGCCGCCAGAAAGGCGCCGCCGCTGCCGAAGGCCTTGCCGAAGGTGCCGCTCACCAGGCTCACCCCTGCCAGGCCATGGGCCAGGCCCCGTCCGCCCGGCCCCAACACGCCGAGCCCGTGCGCTTCATCCACCAACAGCCGCGCCCTCTGCTGCCGGCAGATGCGGGCGATGGCCGCCAGATCCGGGCTGGTGCCCTCCATGCTGAACAGGCTCTCGGTGATCACCAGCGTCTGGCGCTGAGGCTCCGCTGTCCGTTGCTGGATCAGCCGCCGTTCAAGGTCGGCGCTGTCGTTGTGGCGGAACCGCAGCAGGCGGGCGCCGCTGGCCTGCACCCCCAGCAGCAGCGAGTGATGGATCAGCCGGTCCGCCAGCACCACCCCGTGCCGCCCTGTGAGGGCGAGCACGGCCGCCAGATTGGCCTGAAATCCGCTGGGGAACAGCAGCACCTGCCCACGCCCGAGCCAGTTGGCGAGGGTTTCGGCCAGCAGGGTGTGCACCGGCCGGGTGCCCGTCACCAGCGGAGAGGCGCCGGAGCCGGTGCCGTCTCTGGCGATGGCGTCGCAGGCTGCCTGCTGCAGAAGGGGGTGATGGCTGAAGCCCAGATAGTCGTTGCTGGCCAGGTCCAGCAGTGGCGCTGCCGCCTCACCGGCGCCCACCACGGCCTTCAGCCCGCCGCCGGCCGTGGTGGCAAAGCTGCGCAGCCGCCGGCGCCGGTCGGGGGGGACGCGGCTGAGGGATGGCCACAGGGAGCTGAGGGGATCGGCAGGATCACCGGCCGGGAGCACGTTCACCACCCACTGGGGGCCACGGGGCCCACCAGTCTGCCCAGCCGCGCCGGGGCTCATAGAATCTCTGCATGCTCACTGCCGGTACCGACGCTCCGTCCGCTGCGACGACGGTTCCCCCCGCGGTGCCTGTTCCGGAGCCCCACCACGAGCCGAAGCCTGTGTCTCCGGTGGAGGAGCTGTTCCCGTTCCCGCTCGATCCCTTCCAGCTGGAAGCGATCGACGCCCTCAACCAGGGGCATTCGGTGGTGGTGAGTGCCCCCACTGGCTCCGGTAAAACCCTGGTGGGCGAATACGCCATCCATCGGGCGCTGGCCCACGGGCAGCGCGTTTTCTACACGACGCCGCTCAAGGCCCTCTCCAATCAGAAGCTGCGCGATTTCCGCCAGCAGTTCGGCGAGGAGCGCGTCGGCCTGATGACCGGCGATCTGAGTGTGAACCGGGAAGCGGCGATCGTGGTGATGACCACGGAGATCTTCCGCAACATGCTCTATGCGGAGGTGGATCGGGGCGACGATCCGCTCGCTGACGTGGAGGCGGTGGTGCTTGATGAGTGCCACTACATGAATGACAGCCAGCGCGGCACGGTCTGGGAGGAGTCGATTATCCACTGCCCACCGGCGGTCCAGCTGGTGGCCTTGTCGGCCACGGTGGCCAACGCCGGCCAGCTCACTGACTGGATCGAGCGGGTGCACGGTCCGACCACGCTTGTGATGAGCGACCACCGGCCCGTGCCGCTGGCCTTCAGCTTCTGCAGCGCCAAGGGCCTCCATCCGCTGCTCAACGACGAGGGCACCGGGCTCCACCCGAACTGCAAGGTGTGGCGTGCCCCCAAGGGCGATCGCCGCAAGGGCAAAACACCCCGGCCGCCCCAGCCGGAGCCGGCGCCGCTGCCTTTCGTGGTGGCCCAGCTGGCCGAGCGCGAGATGCTTCCGGCCATCTACTTCATTTTCAGCCGCCGCGGCTGCGACAAGGCCGTGCGGGATCTGGGCCGCAGCAATCTGCTCAACGCGCAGGAGGCGGAGGTGGTGCGCCGTCGTCTCGACGCCTTTGTGGCCGTCACCCCGGAGGCCGTGCGGGAGGGGGGCCATGCCGAAGCCCTGCTGCGCGGCATCGCCGCCCATCACGCCGGCGTGCTGCCGGCCTGGAAGGAGCTGATCGAGGAATTGTTCCAGCAGGGTCTGGTGAAGGTGGTCTTCGCCACCGAAACCCTGGCGGCGGGCATCAACATGCCGGCGCGCACCACGGTGATTTCTGCGCTCTCCAAGCGCACCGAGCGGGGTCATCGACCTCTGATGGGCAGCGAATTCCTGCAGATGGCGGGCCGGGCCGGCCGCCGTGGCCTCGATGTGCAGGGCTATGTGGTCACGGTGCAGAGCCGTTTCGAGGGGGTGCGTGAGGCGGGGGCGCTGGCCACCAGCCCTGCGGATCCCTTGGTGAGCCAGTTCACGCCCAGCTACGGCATGGTGCTCAACCTGCTGCAGCGCTACGACCTGGCCAAAGCCCGGCAGCTGGTTGAGCGAAGCTTCGGCCGCTATCTCGCCAACATCGACCTGTTAGAAGACGAGGCCCGCATCGCTGAACTGCGCCAGCAGTTGGAGCAGCTCACGGGTCTCGGCGACGACGTCCCCTGGGAGGCCTTTGAGGCCTATGAGAAACAACGCGACCACCTGCGCGAGGAGCGCCGGCTGCTGCGGATCCTGCAGCAGCAGGCCGAGGAGACCCTCGCCCACGAGCTCACATTGGCGCTGCAGTTCGCCAGCGAAGGGACGCTGGTGAGTCTGAAGTGCCCGCAGCTCAGGGGCCGGGTCACCCCGGCGGTGATCGTGGAGAAACCCATGGGGCCCGGTCAGTTTCCGCTGCTGCTCTGCCTCACTGACGACAACATCTGGATCCTGGTGCCCTGCAATGCGGTCGTGAGCCTGCATGCGGAGCTCAGCTGCCTGCAGGTGACCACGATCGCGGCCCCGGAGCTGCGCCACGTTGGCGAGCTTCGTCATGGCGATCAGCACAGTGGCGGTCTGGCGCTGGCGGTGGGCTCGATGGCCCGCCGCCACGACATGACCACACCCCAGTACGACTTGGCCGGTGAGGTGCGCGATCAGGCCCTGCGGGTGCAGCAGCTGGAAGCGGAGCTGGAGCGTCACCCTGCTCACGCCTGGGGTGACCGTCGCCAGCTCAAGAAGCAGCGGCGCCGCATGGAGGAGCTGGACGCGGAGATCGAGGAGCGGCAGCGGCTGCTTCATCACCGCTCCAACCGTCACTGGGACACCTTCCTGTCCTTGATCGAGATCCTGCGCTTCTTCGGCGCGCTGGCGGGGCCGGATGGTCTGGTGCCCACGGAGGTGGGCCGCACCGTTGCGGCCCTGCGCGGCGACAACGAGCTCTGGCTCGGGCTGTCACTGATGAGCGGCCATCTCGACGAACTCAGTCCGGCCGAACTGGCCGCCGTGTTCGAAGCGATCAGCACCGAGGTGAACCGCCCCGATCTCTGGAGTGCCTACGACCCGCCACCGCTGGCGGAGGAAGCTCTGCGCGACCTTGGTGGCCTGCGGCGGGAATTGTTGCGCCAGCAGGAGAAGGCGGCTGTGGTGGTTCCGGCCTGGTGGGAGCCGGAGCTGATGGGCCTCGTGCATGCCTGGGCGTCCGGTACCAGCTGGGTCGATGTGATGGCCAACACCTCGCTGGACGAGGGAGATGTGGTGCGCATCCTGCGCCGCACGGTGGATCTGCTCGCCCAGGTGCCGTACGCCGAAGCCCTCAGTGAACTACTGAGAACAACGGCGCGAAAGGCATTGAATGCCATCAACCGCTTCCCGGTGTGTGAGCTTCAGGATCTACCCGGCGCCACTGCCTCTGCAGCCCCCAATCCAGCCATCACCATTCCAGCAGCACCCTCTCCCCCATCGCTTGCAGATGAATGAACTAAAGGGGTGGAATAGTAGACTGGGTGGGTAAGACTTCCATTCATCTCGATCAACGACAATAACAAACTTCTGTGGGATCAGCTTCGTGACCATCGCCCACACGTGCTTAGGGAGAGCCTGCATATTCCAGGCACTCGTTTAAACTCTCCTTGTTATTGCAGATGAGAGCTGGGTTCAATCGGTGGCAATAGCTCCAGACCGCTTCTTGGAAGTCTGCGCCTACGGTAACTCTGATCAGATTACTGCCAAGACGCGCACGCTTCCTGAGGCCGATGGCTTGGCGAAGCCTCTGTCGCGAGATGTGTCTGGCGGAGATGGATCTGGTGGCGTATCTGAAAACGTCCATCAATCTGAGCGACCCACAGGACTCCTCTCTGCCAGTAGAGATGACACCTCTCCACACGGATGATCCCGCCGCACCGGCAAAGCGTGGTCAGGATTTCCCAGGAGCTGTGCATTCATGTGGTCAGCCCCTACAAATGGAGGAAGTGACGTGGACCCCGAAAACCGGTCCAGGGTGAATGAGATCCTCAGCCGGCCAGATTGGGCCGGGGGTTCGACCATGAAACGCACCAGGCACACAGCCGAGCAGATCATCCGCAAGCTCAAAACGGCGTAGCAACTGATCGCCCAGGGCAAGACCGTCGCGGAGGTCTGCCGCGTCATCGAGGTGACGCAGCCGACGTACCACCGCTGGAGACAGCAGTACGGGGGATGCAGGCCGAGGAAGCCAGACGGCTGACTCAGCTGGAGAAGGAGAACGCCCGGCTCTAGCCGGAGCCTTCTCGAAGAGAAGCAGTAGGGCCTTGCGGTGCGACGGGAAACTTCTGAGCCCGGAACGTCGGCGCAGGGCTGTTGAGGTCTTGCGCGCACGCTTACGGATTTCGGAGCGGCTGGCCTGCCGTGTGGTGGGCCAGCACCGCAGCACCCATCGCCATGGGGGCAAGGTGATCGAACTGGAGGAGGTCAAGCTGCGGCATCGCTTGCGGCAGATCGCGGCTGACCACATTCGCTGGGGCCGCCGCATGGCCTACCGCCTCCTGCGGCGGAAGGGCTGGACGGTGAACCAGAAGCGGGTGCAACGGTTCTGGCGGGAGGAAGGCCTGCAGCGGCCCATTCCCAGGACACGGAAGCGGGCACGGCCCGCCGACGGCTCGGTGAGGCGTTACCGGGCGGAACATCCCCACCAGGTATGGGCCATGGACTTCCAGTTCGACGCCACCGCCGATGGCCATCGGCTCAAATTCCTGAACGTGATCGACGAGTACAGCCGCCTCTGCCTGGCCATCCGGGTAGGCAGGCGCTGCAAGGCCAAGGACGTAGTGGCGGTGCTGAAGGAGCTCACCGGCCTCTACCAGGCACCAGCGTTCATCCGGTCAGATAACGGCCCGGAATTCATCTCCCAGGCCTTACCTGGCTGGTGCGAGACCAGCGGAACAACCAAGGCCACCATCGAGCCAGGATCCCCGTTGCAGGACGGGTTTGCGGAGTCGTATGAGCTCCGCTCGACTTCGTCTACAGGCCACACTCGGCCCTCCAGGGGCGTACGCCCCTGGAGGCAGCTCAACAGGGAGCTGCCGCATGACCACAACCATCCACTCTCATCAGGCCTCAACCGATCAAGGGGGTCACGTCGGGGTCCATGCCCAGGCAGATGGCAAAACTCTTGATCTTCCAGCTTTCGTAGAAAAACCCCCTCTCGTCACTGATCAGCTTTGGCGTGAACAGCAGTGGACCTTCGATCGCGAACGAGTCCAAATTCATGAGTGACCATCCTTGGGGTTTCCTTTGGTTGGCTGCAATGACATGCCGTCGTTGAGGTAGAGCAGATTTAGATCTGTGATTTCCAGTTCGCCACGTGAGGAGGGGTGCAGACTCTTGGCTCCTTCAACCACAGTGTTGTCAGAGGAATAGAGCCCCGTCAGCGCGTTGCGCGGCTTTGGTTTGGCCGGCTTCTCTTCAATGGAGCGCACTTGACCGTTGGCTTCAAACTCCACAATCCCATTGCGTTCAGGGTCACTAACTGGATAGGCAAACACTGTGGCTTCAGGTTCTCCGACCCCTGCGCACAACAGTTGTGACACCAGGTCGTGTCCGTGGAAGAGGTCGTCCCCGAGCACCAACGCGGCATGAGAGTTGCCCAGAAATTACTCGCCGATTAAAAAAGCCTGCGCTAACCCACCAGGGCTGGGTTGAATGGCGTATTCAATCGTGATTCCCCATTGTTTTCAATTGTCCAGCAACCTACGAAAAGCTTCCTGGTCGTTGGGGGTGGTGATGATAAGGATTTCAGTGATTCCTCCCAGCATTAAGGTGCTGAGTGGGTAGTAGATCATAGGCTTGTCGTAAACAGGCATCAGTTGTTTGCTGATGGCTGTGGTCAGCGGCGCCAAGCGAGCTCCACTTCCATCGGCAAGAATGATTCCTTTTCTGTTTGGATGAGGTGGAGCTTGTTGATGCGTTGATGTAGTTGATTGAGCTTTGCTCGCGTTCTACAATGTCATTGTTGTATTGAAGCATGCCATTTTGTGTTGCGTCGCTGGAAATCAACGCATGATTGTTTCGTGGGATTCGCCATGGGGGCTGCGGCGTGATCTTTATTGGCTGCATAAGCTGTGCTTGCCACAGAGTGTCAATGACCCCAGCAGCGTGCAGAGCGATAAGGGTCAGAGTCAAGCTTGTGGTGTCAGCTGCCAGCTGGTGATGACAGGATCTCTCGGGATTCCAGTTCGCGCATCACCAGATCTACGCACTGGTCCACATTTAATGTTCCGGTTTCCACGCGCAGTTCCGGGGCAGCCGGGGCCTCATAGGGGCTGGAGATTCCCGTGAACTCTTTGATTTCACCGGCACGTGCTTTGGCATAAAGCCCCTTCGGGTCCCGATTTTCGCAGGCCTGCAGGTCGGCGGCACAGTGAATCTCGATGAAATCTCCCTCACCGACAAGCCCCCGGGCTTTGTCACGATCGGCGCGGAAGGGGGAGACGAACGCCGTAAGAACAATCACGCCCGCGTCAAGGAACAGCTTTGCGACTTCTCCGATCCGCCGGATGTTCTCCTCCCGGTCGTGATCCGAGAAGCCTAGGTCTTTGCAGAGGCCGTGGCGGATGTTGTCGCCGTCCAGCACGTAACTGCTGAGCCCGCGGGTGAACAGCTCCGCATTCACCGCATTGGCAAGGGTGCTCTTGCCGCTGCCCGAGAGCCCGGTGAACCAGAGGATGGCACTGTTGTGACCTTGCCTCTCCGCCTGGCTGCTGCGATCCACCGAGGCCTGATGCCAGACGATGTTGCTGGATTTGATCACGTTGCTGGCTTCACCGCTTGCATTCACAGGCATGGAAGGATCGGCAGGGTACAGGAGTGGAGAGCACCGCCAGTTCAGAGCGCTGCCGCCGGATCAATGCGGGCCATGGCTGCTGCCGCGGCATCGCAGAGAACCTGGTGGGCAGGTCCGTGGCTGGCAATCAGGCAACCGGCCTGGCGGAAGTCCCCAGTGTTGTACAGCAAAGGCCGCCCATCGGCGTGAGTGAAGGCGCCACCTGCTGCCAGCAGCACCGCTTCGGGAGCCGCCATGTCCCAGTCCTTCGGAGCTGTCTTGCCGGACAGGGAGATGTAGAGGTCGGTTTCGCCGCGCAGGATCGACGCCACCTTCCCCCCCACACTCCCGCGCGCGATGCCGCTGGCGATCGGCAGTGAGGTCATCAGCTGTTCCAGCCGGTCGTCGCGGTGGCTGCGGCTGGTGACCGGAATCAGGCTCGACAGTGCTGTGCGCCCGCTCAGGGAAGGGGCATGACGTTCCCCGTCCGGCGCTTCCTTCCAGGCGGCGGGCGGCTCGATCCCGTCGGGGTCGAGCCAGCCGAACCAGAGCTCATCGAGCTCTGGCAGCAGAACCACGCCGAGGGCAGGCCGCTGCTGGTGCACCAAGGCCAGATGCACGGCGTATTCGCCGGTGCCCTGAAGGAAGTCCTTGGTGCCATCGAGGGGGTCGAGGATCCAGAGCCAGTCGTTGGCGATGGCCTGATCGGCGGGCCACTGACCCGTGGTCTCCTCGCTGAGGATGGCCCAGGAGGCTGCTGGGAAGGCGCTCTGCAGCCCCTTGATCAGATGCTCGTTGACGGCAAGATCGGCTGCCGTGACTGGCCCTTTGGGATCCTCATCCACCGAGAGGATCGGCGGATAGCCGAACGGAGGGGTGTCACCGCGGGCATAGGCCCGCAGGATGGCCGCCGCCTCCCAGCACAGCCGCCGAACGGCAGTGAGAACCGTGGCGACTTGATGGCCGGCGAGCGTGCTGTCTGCGAAGTAGAGCTCCTTCATGGTTTCTGGGGCTTGGCCAGCGGCAGCAGGCATTTGTCGGAGTCGCAGCCGGCTGGACCCGCCTCCACCAGTTCGCCGTTGTCGTAGCGCTGCAGGGAGGCGAAGAAATCGAACTCGCGGCGCCGCGCCGCCACCTCCTCCTGTAGGCGCTGGTAAGTGGCCTGGTCGATCGGCTCGAACGGCAGGCGGGGGAAGGTGGCGTTGGCATCGAAGCGGGCCAGAAGCGCCGCCGAGATGTATCCCTTGCCTTGATCGATCGCTGCGTGAATAGCTTCAGCGAGAGATTCGATTTCGTTTTCGCGGAACTCAACCGTGGCTGAGGTGTTGTGGGCGGTGTAGTGCTGTTGGACCTGCATGTAGAAGTCAAACTGGGCCAGCGCCGAGAAGCTGTTGATCTCCACGGCGTCGGCGCCGGGCAGGTTGGCCCAGCTCACTTCGGTGGGGATTTCCACCAGCCACTCGGTGCAGCGGGGATCAAACGGATCATCCAGCAGGCGGCCCTGTTCATCCTTGTCGCTCTGGCTCGGCACGATCGTGTAGCCGTAATCCATGCAGGCGAGTGCCACCGGATCGTTCTTGCGGAAGGTGATGCGGCGGATGAAGCGCTGGGCCTTGGGCGGATGCCAGCCGGGGCTGGCGCCGGTGAGCAGGCTCTTGGTGCCAGCGGGCTGAACCGTGGTGCAGCGGTTCGGGCGGCGCAGACCATGGCGGTCGCAGTAGTCCCACACGGCCTCGTTCACCGCCGTCTTCCAGCGCGATAGGTAGGCGGCTTCCTGTTGCTTGAACGCCAGCCCGGCCTCGCTGTCCGGACGGCCCTCCTCCCACCAATTGAGCCAGGGGGTGCCGAAAGCATGCACGAAGAAATCGAACAGGCCCGTGAAGCTCACACCCACGATCGGATCCCAGGCACGGCTCTGGCGGTAACGCTCCACCTCAAAGCGGTGGTTCAGCAGGCAGGCCACCGCCAGACCGGCGGCGCGGAAGGCATCCGCCTGGCCCTCGTGGTCGGCGGGGTCGATCTGGTTGAGGTGAATCTCCGCCAGGTTGCAGTGGAAATCGGCGCCGAGGATCTCGCCGCAGGGGTTGAGGCCGTAGCGGCTGAGGCGGTGCTCAAGTTCGGCGTCCGTGATCTGCGGATGGTTCAGCTGCAGCCAGCGGCCCGCTTCCTCACGGCCCTGATCGCAGTAGATGGTGATGAACTCGCTGCGCAGTTCAGGGGTGGACAGCAGGTCGGCATTCGAGCGGGCGATCGCCTCGGGGGCGAACTGGATGGCGCCTTCGCCGCTCTGAAACTGCTTGAGCACCGCCTCCCGCACCACCTCGCGGCTGGGGCGGGTATGGAACACGCGTGTGTGGTTGGCCATGCGCAGCGCATCGCGCTCGGGGTCGATGCGCCAGTTGCCTTCCGCGTCCTGCTGCCAGAGGTTCTCCTTGGCGCCGGCCGCGGAGGCGTCGTCTGCGCAGAATTGCCGCATGCCCGCACTGCGGCGGATGTTGCCGGCCACGATCGTGACGGCCGCCTCATCGATCAGCAGGCAGCATTCCACTGAGCTGAGCTGGCGGCCATGGGCCTTGTTGAGGATCTCGGCGACGCGCCCGTAGAGGTCTTTGAGCTTCACCGGGTTGGCCATGCCGCCGAACCCCTTGAGCGTTTCGCCCACAGGACGCACATCGGAGAGGTCAACGCTGACCGTCACCTCACCGTCAAAGCGGACATCGCTGCTGAGCTCCAGCAGGAGCTGGTAGCTGTCCACCCAGCCCCGGCGGGTGTCGCCCACCTTGATCGCCACGTCGTGGCCCGTAATCGTGTGGGTGGTGTGCTCCTGGCGCTGGCCGGCGGGAGTGGCGCCGATGTCGGTGACGGAGGTGATCCGCAGGCGGTTGCGCACCGCAGGCAAGCGATCGATCAGCCGAGGCTCGATGATGGCGCCCGTGCCGCAGCCCATCATCGCCAGGTCCATCATCAGACCGAAGGCTTCCCAGTCGATCAGGTTGGTGGAGGTGCAGTTGTAGGCGCCGGAGAAGTTCTGGGGCTGCTCGATCCAGTCGGTGCCACCGATCCACAGCCAACGCCCTGAGGGCAGCGCCTGCTGCCGTTTATGCATCCGGCGCAACAGGGCCACTTCCTCGGCGTTGAGGTTGCCGAGCCTGCGCAGCCCTTCGAGGTTGCGCTCGCTCACCTCCTGCCAGCTTTCGCGTCCGTTCGGAGTCTTGCGGCTGTAGGTGCGGTAGAAGACCGGGTTCGCCGCCGGCGCCGTGACGGGGAAATCCGCAGCGGCGGCTTCTGGCAGGCCAGCCAGCCGGGTGAGCTCGGCTGCGGTGGCAGGCGTGGCGGAGAGGGTCACGGAAACAGGGGCAGCGTGGCGCGTGGAGAAACCTTAACCCCACCTGTGGGGTGCGCAAGGTTCATCCTGCACCAGCGGCAGTGTCTGTGCCGCTTGTCGGCGGCAGACCCAGCGGCTGACCGCCCCACCAGCGCCGGCTGCCGCTCCGCCGGGGCTGCGCCAGGCTGGCGGCGCTGCGGTGGTGGCCATGGAGCGGATCTGCGAGCCCGAGCTGATGGACGCCGCCGAGCAGGCGCGCGCCTATGCCGACGCCGACTTCGCTGCCGGTGACCGCGCCCTGCTCAAGCGCACCGAGGACCTGTTCGGCCCACAGCTGGGGCCGCGGATCATCGATCTGGGTTGCGGACCCGGCAACATCAGCTTCCTGCTGGCGGAGCGTTATCCCACGGCCCGGGTGCTGGGCCTTGATGGCGCCCCCGCCATGCTGGCGATCGCCGCCGCGCGCCAGCAGGCCGCGCCGGACCGCTGGCCAGGGCTGCGCTTTCAGCACCTGTTGCTGACGCCGGGGGGCGCCCTGCCGCAGGAGGGCCGCTGGACGGCGGTGGTCAGCAACAGCCTTCTGCACCATCTGCACGATCCGCTGGTGCTGTGGCAGGCGGTGCGCCGGCTGGCGGCCCCCGGAGCGGCCATCTGCATCAAGGATCTGCGCCGTCCGTCGGATCCTGCGGCCCTGGAAGAGCTGGTGCAGCGCCATGCCGCCGGTGCTCCGCCCGTGCTGCGGCGTGATTACGCCCAGTCGCTGCGGGCGGCCTTTCGCCGCGTGGAGGTGGAGGCGCAGCTCCAGCAGGCGGGGATCGAGGGGTTGGCGGTGCGGGAGCTTGACGACCGCTACCTGGAGGTCTGGGGACGATTGGCCTGAACGGCGGGGAGCCACCGGCTGCCGCTAAACCAAAGGGGCTCCGTCGTTGCTGCACTTCTCTCCGTGCTGCCCCACGCCCGCCGTTGGCGCCGGCCCTGGGGGCCTGCCCTGGCGCTGGCCCCAGCCACCGGCGCCGCCACCGCGGCTGTTCTTGCCATCGCGGTAGCCGCCATGGGCCTGGTGCCACTGGCGAGCGCGCCGGTGGTGGCACAGGCTCTGCGCCCCCCCGCCTGGTTGCAGGCGCCTCCGGCCAGTATCGGTCCGATCCAGCCCAGCTGGGAAGCGCTGCTGTTCGCCCGGCTCGATGCCGGTGATCAGGCCTGGTTGCCCCGCCCGCAACGGTTGCCCGATGGCCGACTCCGCTACGTGTACCGGCAGCGCCGTGGTGAAAGAGATCTCACCATGGCCCAGATCCACGACCTGCTGCGCAATCCGCCCCGCTATACCGCCGAGCGGTCCGCCATCACTTCCCTGCTCGCCCAGCTGTGGGGCCTGGGGGTGCGGGTGGAGCTGACCACCCCGCGGGTGGCGGCGGCGGCCGGCGAATGGGTGCCCCGTGAGGCGGTGATCCGGATCCGGCCGGATGTGCCCGACCGCGGCACCCTTGATTTCGCCGCTGTGCTCAACCACGAGGCCATCCATGTGGCCCAAAGCTGCCGAGCCGGCGGCCTCAGGCGGCCGCCCACCCCCCTGGGCCTGCCGGTACGCCTGTCGCCGGAAGCGCGGGAACTGCTCGCCCAGCCTCTCTACGCCCGCATCCCCCCCCTGGTGCGCCAGCTGGAGCTGGAGGCCTTCAGTCATCAGCGGGATCTGGCCCTCGGTGTCCACCTGCTGCGCAGCCTCTGCCGGCCGGACAGCCGCCTCGGCCTGGCAGGCTGAGACCATGACCAGCGCCTCCCCCCCACCCGTTTCCCCCAGCGACGACATGGCCGGGGTTGCCCTGGCTGAAGCGGTGGCGAAGCGGCGCAACTTCGCGATCATTTCCCACCCGGACGCGGGCAAGACCACCCTCACCGAGAAGCTGCTGCTCTACGGGGGGGCGATTCAGCAGGCCGGTGCGGTGAAGGCCAAGGGAGAGCAGCGCAAGGTCACCTCTGACTGGATGGAGATCGAGAAACAACGCGGCATCTCGATCACCTCCACCGTGCTGCAGTTCGACTACGCCGGCAGCACGGTGAACCTGCTCGACACGCCAGGCCACCAGGATTTCTCGGAAGACACCTACCGCACCCTCGCCGCTGCCGACAACGCAGTGATGCTGGAAGACGCCGCCAAGGGCCTCGAACCACAGACCCGCAAGTTGTTCGAGGTCTGCCGGCTGCGCAAGGTGCCGATCTTCACCTTCATCAACAAGATGGACCGGCCGGGCCGCGAGCCACTCGAGCTGATCGATGAGATTGAAAGTGAGCTGGGCCTCACCTGCTGGCCGGTGAACTGGCCGATCGGCAGCGGTGATCGTTTCCGTGGCGTGATCGATCGCCGCAGCAAGGACGTGATCCTGTTCGAGCGGGCGGAGCGGGGCCGCCAGTCGGCGGAGAAGCGCCTGGCGGCCGGCAGCCCCGAGCTGGCTCGGCTGGTGGAACCGGAACTGCTGGCGGCGGCGCTGGAGGAACTGGAGCTGCTCGATGGTGCCGGCGCCGAGCTCGATCTCGAGCTGGTGCATGCCGGGGAACTGAGCCCGGTGTTCTTCGGTTCGGCGATGACCAACTTCGGCGTGCGTCCCTTCCTGGATGCCTTCCTGGAGCTGGCGCAGCGGCCGGTGGCGCGGCTGAGCAGCGACGGCCCGGTGGATCCGCTGCGGCCGGAGTTCAGCGGCTTCGTGTTCAAGCTGCAGGCCAACATGGACCCGCGCCACCGCGACCGCATTGCCTTCGTGCGGGTCTGCAGCGGCCACTTCGAGAAGGACATGAGCGTGCGGCATGCCCGCAGCGGCCGCACCATCCGCCTCTCTCGTCCCCAGAAGCTGTTCGGGCAGGACCGTGAGGTGGTGGAGGACGCCTATCCCGGTGATGTGATCGGCCTGAACAATCCCGGCATGTTCGCCATCGGCGACACCCTCTATGCCGGCAGCAAGGTGGAATACGAAGGTATCCCCTGCTTCAGCCCTGAACTGTTCGCCTGGCTGCGCAACCCCAACCCGTCGGCGTTCAAGAGCTTCCGCAAGGGGGTGAACGAGCTGCGGGAGGAGGGAGCCGTGCAGATCCTCTATGACACCGATGCCAGCAAGCGCGACCCGATCCTGGCGGCCGTGGGCCAGCTGCAGATGGAGGTGGTGCAATACCGGCTTCAGAACGAATACGGAGTCGAAACGCGCCTCGAGCCCCTCGGCTTCAGCGTGGCCCGCTGGGTGGTGGGCGGCTGGGCGGCGCTGGAGGCGGTGGGGCGCATCTTCAATTGCAAGACCGTGCGCGACGCCTGGGACCGGCCGGTGCTGCTGTTCAAGAACGAGTGGAATCTCAACCAGCTGCGGGAAGACCACCCCGCCTTCGAGCTCAGCGCCGTGGCGCCGGTGGTGAGCGGCGTGGAGCCGATCGCCCTCTGAGCATTTGCTGATGCGGGTGCCCACGGCGCTGCTCCCGGCCCGCCAGAATCTTTGCAACGAAAGATCACAGCCATGGCCGAGCCCTTCTGGCTGGTTCGCCCCCGCCACGACGGAGGCTCCGACTACGTGCGCTTCCTTCCCAGCCAGGAAGCCGTCGAGGTGCGCGAAGGCAGCCACCTCCCGCCCCAGATGCCTTTACTGAAGCGGCGCCAGTGGTTGCCGCTCAAAGAGGCAGAAGCCTGCCGCCGGCATCTTCAGCAGGAAGGCGGTTTCCACTCCAGCGAACCTTTGTTCTGAAGCACTGGTTCGGTGGCAGCGGAGGCCTCCGGATGGGGCGCGCCTCGATACGCTCGTACCACGACCCTGCTCACCGCACCGGAGGCCATGACCAACGGTTCTGCCCTGCCCCCCGGCGCGACCGGCGGCCCCAGCGATGGTTCCAGCCCCTACGAACGGCTCGGCATCGCTTCTGATGCCAGCTTCGACGAAGTTCAGGGAGCGCGTCAGCAGTGCCTTGATGCGGTAGGAGACGACCCCCAGGCCCGCGCCCGCGTGGAAGCCGCTTACGACGCCGTACTGATGGAACGGCTGCGGGAGCGGCAACAGGGGCGGGTCAGCAGCGCCGCCCTCAGTGCCTCGAAGCGGGAAGAGGTGAAGCCGGCCGTGATCGCCCGGGCCCCCTCCAGGCCTGCCCTGCCGGCCATGCCTTCCTTGCCCCAGCTCTCTGGCGGCAAACTCACGCGGCCGAAGTTCTCGATGCCCCGCCTGGCCCTGGCCGAGGGCCGTGAGCGCTGGGTGCCCCTGGCCGGGCAGGGGGCGATCCTGCTGCTGCTCCTGGTGTCCCCCCCGTCCTCCGACACGGTGCTGCTCGCCCTCTCCACCCTGCTCACGGTGGTGAACCTGCAGCGGCGCAACGGACGGTTTCTGGCGGCGGTGGGCTGGAGCTTCGCTCTGCTGGGCCTCGGCCTGCTGATGGGCGGCGTGCTCGCCCAGCTCGTTGATCCGGCCCTGCCGCTCGGGCTGCCGCTGGCGGGCGAACAGCTTCAGAGCCTGCCGGCACTGATCCTGCTGTTGCTGGGGGCCCTGCTGCTGGCCTGACGGCTGCCGAAGGTTTGTGTCGCCCTGGTTGAGTCTGGTGGGGGCACGCCAGTGATGCCCCTAGGGCACGCTCACAGACCGTGCAGGCTTCCATGCCTGCCGGGTGCAGACTTTGCTCCGCACGCTCAGTTGAGGGCTGTGAGGCTGCAGTCCGCTTCCGGCTCAGGCGCCAGTGGCCTTCAGACAGCCGCCAGCTCCTCGATCAGTTCCCGCAGCTCAGGCGCCTCCACGCCGTACACCTCGTTGCAGAAATGGCAGGTGAGCTCGGCGCGGCCGTCTTCGCGCAGGATCGTGTCGAGCTCGTCACGCCCCAGCAGCCGTAAGGCATTGACGCTGCGCCTGCGGGTGCAGGGGCAGTGGAAGGTGACGTTCTGGCTGGCCTCGGCATCCTCCAGGAGCTGGGGATCGAGGTCCGGAAAGATGTCTTCCAGCAGGCGTTGCAGATCGCCGCTGCAGTCGGCGAGCCGCTGGCTGAACCCCTGAATCTCGCGGCAGCGCTCCTCCAGCAGGGCCACCAGCGCCGGTTCCCGGGCCGCCTTGGGCAGCACCTGCACCAGCACCCCACCGGCGCAACGCACACCGCTGCTGTCGATCTGCTCACCGACGAACACCGCTGACGGGGTCTGCTCGGAATGGAGCAGGTAAGAGGCCACGTCATCACCGATGCCGCCGCTCACCAGCTCCACCGTGCTGCTGAACGGCTCGCCCTTGCCCTGGTCGCGCACCACGTGCAGATAGCCGGTGCCCGTGGCCTTGCGGAAGTCGAAGCGGTGCAGGCCCTCGGGCGTTTCCACCAGATCAAGCTCCAGGCCCGGCGCCCCCACGTAGCCGCGCACGGTGCCGTCCCGGCCCGCATCCACCATCAGGCCGCGCAGCGGTCCGTCCGACTGGATGCGCAGGTTCACCCGTCCGTGGGCCACCTTCATCGAACTGGCCAGCAGCAGACCGGCGGTCATCGCCCGGCCCAGCACGGCGGTGGTGAGGTACGAGAGGCCGTGGCGACGACGGGCGTAGCGCGTGGTGACGGTCGTGAGGGCCGCCACCATGCGGATGCCGCCATCGGCGGCCGTGGCCCGTACCAATCGATCGGGCATCGCCCCGCCCCAACTCAGGGCATCGTACGGAGCCTCGGCAGGGGCTGAAGCGCCCCGCCCTGCAGCCGCCAGCCTTCCTTCACCCAGCCCTTGAACAGCTCCGGTTCGTGGGTCACCACCAGCAGCACCCGGTCCCGCGCCAGCAGTTGCAGCAGTTGCAGCACCTCTTCCCGCACCGACCAGTCGAGGCCGGCGGTGGGTTCATCCAGCAGCAGCACACGCGGATCGCGCAGCAACTGCACCGCCAGCGCCAGTCGCCGCTGCTGGCCGCCGCTGAGCCGCTCCGGCGGCTGCTGCAGCGACAGCCCCTGCAGCCCCACCCGGGTGAGCACCTGTTCGACCCGTTCCGACGCCAGCCGCCGCTGACCCAGCTTCAGCTCCTGGCCCACCGTGAGGCCGAGGAAATGGCGCTCGGGAAACTGAAACACCAGGCCGCAGAGCCCGCGCCGCTGCCTGGCGTTCAACGCCTGCCCTTCCCACAGGATCGCCCCGCCATCGGGGTCCGCCAGACCGCAGATCAGCTCCAGCAGGGTGGTCTTGCCTGAGCCGCTCTGCCCGGCCACCAGGGCGGGCCGGCCCGGCTCCAGACGCAGCTCCACCCCGTCGAGCAGGGCGGCTGGGGTGGTGGCCGGGTGGTAGCGCAGGGATCGAAGCTCGAGCATGGCGGGTTTCGCTTCCCCCAGCTTGCTGGATGCGTGTTTGATGGGGGCAAGCACGCTGCCTTCTCCCATGGACGTCCGCTTTCGGGATGTGGATCCCTTCAACTGCTGGATCTGGGTGCGTTTTGCCGCTCCGCCCGGGCAGGGGGAGCGCGGCTACATCGATACGACCTTCGAGAGCTGGTTCTTTCTCGGCAAGCTGGGCGGCTTCAATGCCGAGAACCTTCAGGTGCATGAGGAGGGCGTGGATCTCAGCTGGATGACCTACGACGGCGACGACGCTGAACGGGCCCTGCCGGCGTTGATGCACAACATGGGCGAACTGGAATACCAGGAGGACTGGGCCCGCTGCTGGGTGGATCTCGGCACCAGCGATGGCGTTGCCCTTGATGTGCTGATCAACGCCCTGCGGCAGCTCGACAACGACGTGGTGGAGATTGAGGAACTGGTGATCGGCGGTCTCAACGACGACTGGCCGGTGGAAGACCAGCCCGATGCGATGTTCGCCCCCGGGGTCAATTGAGCGCGGTGTGACCCGGGAGCTGCGTCGTCTGTTGATCGAGCCCGGGCGCCTTGCCCGGGCGGCGGCTCAGCCGCCAGATTCCTCGGCTGCGGAAGTCGCTGCCAGCGATCAAGCTGCAGCGCCCGGCTGCGAGGGTGCTCTGCCTATCCTCCGCTTGGAAGACGGCGAAAGCCACTACCTCACGCGGGTGCTCCGCTATGGCCCCGGCGATCGCTTTGCGGTGGTCGACGGCGTCGGCCAGTTGTGGAGCGCGCTGCTGACCGATCGCAGCAGCGCCCGGCTGGAACAGCCCCTGGCGGCCCCCCTTGCGGTCGAGCCCTTGCCCTCGCCCCTGCTGGAGCTGGCGGTGGCAGTGCCCCGCCGCGATTTCGACACCGTGCTGCGCATGAGCTGCGAACTGGGGGTCGACCGCCTTCAGCCGCTGCTGGCCGAGCGCGGCGTGCGGGGGGCGGAAACCGGTGGGCCGGGCCGATGGGAACGCTGGCAGGCGATCGTGCGGGAGGCCTGTGAGCAGTGCGAGCGTCTGTGGCTGCCGCAGCTGCTGGAGCCCATGGCCGCCGCCGCCTGGCTCCAGAATCCGGCTTCGCTGGCCAATGGCGCCGCGTGCCTGGAGCAAGGTCAGTGCCGATGGCTGGCCACCACCCGGGCGGCCGACCTGCCGCTGCTGAGTGAGCTGCTGGGGACGGGAGCCCTGCCTGCTGGCACAGAGCTGCGCGGCGTGGCAGAGCTGGGTGGTGGAGCAGTAAAGCGGACCGGGTTAGAGCTGGGTGGCGCTCAAGCCCCGGGTGCGCATTGTGTTGGCATCGCCCGCCTGGCGATCGGGCCTGAGGGGGGGTGGACGCCGGCGGAGGAGAAGGTGGCGGTGGACGCGTGCTGGCAACCGGCGAGCCTGGGCCCGACGATCCTGCGCACCTCGACGGCGGCTGTGGCCGGCCTGAGCCTGCTGAGTGCCTGGCGAGCGGGATCCAGGCGAGCGAGATCAAGCGGCGGCTGAATCGGCGGCTGGATCCCTGGGGCGCAGATTGCCGCGCTCAGCTCTTCATCAGGCTGGCGGCCATCGCCTTGAACGGGCCGATGTTGGCCCCGGCCAGCCGGCGGCGGCGGGAGAGGGCGCCGGCGGGGGTGAGGCACTCGGGCGAGAAGGTGACCAGCGAAGGAGGCGGCAGGTTGTCCTGTTCACGCCGCAGCTCGGCAGCCATCGCTTCTGCGGTGGTGAGCACGCTGCCCGCTGCAGCGACGCCGGCCTCTGCTGCTGGCCCTGCGGTGGCTGCAGAGGGATCCGCGCTGGTGGGTGGAGCCACAGGAGCCGCCGGAGCCACCGTCACAGGGGCCACGGTCACCGGCTCAGCGGTGGCGTTCTTGTCGAAGTCGATGAAGAACGAGCCCTTGCGCTTGAACAGCATGGTGATCCGAAGACGGGACGTTGGCTGTGATTATCCGCCGGCACCTGCAGGGGACCGACGCCGCTTAGGGGAGTGCAACAGAGAGCGGCAGCCCACGCCACTGCTGAAGAGACTGGGGCCTGTGCGGTCTGCCCCCTTGAGCGTTCTGCTGCTGTCGGCCGTGCCGGTGCCGGTGTCCCCCTTCACGGGCCTTGAGGCGTTGCTGGGGGCGCCACCGCTGCTGCCGGCCCAGACCCTCCAGCACTGGCTGCTGGCGCTGGCGCTGCATGGCCTGTTGATCAGCGCTGTCCAGCGGTTCCCCCTGCTCACCCGCTCCGGCTGGGTACACGCGGGTGTGCTCGGCACACTGCTGTGGGGCGCGCTCGGCTGGCGCGGCTGGTTTGCGGTGGTGGGCTATCTGGTGCTGGGCTCCCTGGTGACCCGGCTGGGCTTTCGCCAGAAGCAGCAGCAGGGGCTGGCCGAAGCGCGGGGTGGCCGTCGGGGGCCGGAGAACGTGTGGGGCTCCGCAGCCACCGGGGCCGTGCTGGCCCTGCTCACCACCGTGCCTGGAGCGCCGGTGCCGCTGCTGCTGCTGGGTTTCGGGGCCAGTTTCGCCGCCAAGCTTGCCGACACCTGCGGCAGTGAGATTGGCAAGCGCTGGGGGCGTCACACCGTGTTGATCACCTCCCTGCGGCCGGTACCCGCCGGTACGGAAGGGGCGGTCAGTCTGGAGGGGACGGGTGCCAGCCTGGTGGGCAGCGCGGTGATGGTGCTGGTGCTGAAGTTGCTGGGGTTGCTGGGATCGCTCCCCGCGCTGCTGTTGGTGTTGCTGGTGGGGGTGCTGGCCACCCTGCTGGAGAGCTGGATCGGCGCCACCCTGCAGGCGCGGCTCGCCTGGCTGACCAACGAGCTCGTGAACGGAATCCAGACGCTGCTGGCGGCGTTGATCGCCATGGGGCTGGCCTGGGGCGCCGTGGCGCTGGGTCTGGCCGCCTGATTCAGGAGCGCTTGACTCAGGCCTGGGCGAAAAGATCCCCCCATTCCCTGCTGAGTTCCTGGCGCAGCCGCGCCGCCAGCCGTTCGAAGCGGCGTTGGGCCACCCGCGCCCGGATCCCCAGCTCCTCGCCCAGCTGGCGCCAGGAGGCCCCATCCAGCACCCGCCCTTCCAGCAATCGCCGCTCGCTGACCTCCAGGTCTTGCAGCCGCTGCCTGAGCCAATGCTGCGGTTCCGGCTCGGAGCAGGAGGATTCGCTCAGACGATCGGCGCGGCAGGGATGGGGGGCTTCCCGGGCGCTGAGCTTCTCCACCAGAGGGGTGCTGGAGGCTTCAGCCGTGCCAACCGGCGCATCGAGGCTGGAGCACTGCAGGGCCCAGTGCAGGCTGCAGGCCTCCTGCCACTGGGCGACAGGGCAGCCCAGGGCGGCCGCCAGCTCCGCGTCGCGGAGCGCGGGCTTCTGCTGGTGAAGGCGTTGCTGCTGGAGGGTCTGCCCGCGCTGATGCAGGTCGCGCAGCAGGCGTGAGGCTTTCAACGGCTGTTCGTTGTCGCGCAGGTGGTGCTGCATGGCCCCGCGGATGAAGGGCACGGCGAAGCTGCTGAGGGATGTGCCCTGGGCCGGATCGAAGGCTTCCACCGCGCGGATCAGACCGATCGAGCCCTGTTGCACCAGATCGTCGAACGGCACGGCGGTGTGGGGCCGGAGGCGGTTGGCCACCTGCCGGACCAGGGGCAGGTTGAATTCCACGATCTTGTTGCGATCGCGTGGATGGCCGCTGCGCTGGTATTGCGCCAGCAGCTCGGGATTGCGGCGTTGAAAGATGGTGAGCGTCATGGTGGGGAACCGGAGGTGCCAACGGGAAGTCCTTGGAATCACCTTCTCGCCGGCTGGCCCTTCCCCACCATCCCCACTCCCGGTGATTTCGCCTCCCCCGTAGGGGTGAGATCAAGGAGGTTGCCGCTGGCTCTGGCGGGCAGTCAGGCGGGTGATGAGCAGCTCGCTCAGGCAGGGGTGCGGCTCTGTTGCGGCTCCAGTGAGGCCCAGCGCAACAGGGCCGGCCAGTGTTTCAGACGCTCATAGAGACGCCGGTGTCCGGCGCTGTTGAGGTGCAGCCCGTCGCTGTCGAGCAGCCGCAGCCAGTGCGGATCCTCCAGCAGGCCATCGAGCAGCGGTAGGAACGGCACATCCGCTTCGAGGCAGGCTTCCTCCAGCAGGCCCTCGTAGTGGCGCACGGTGGCCAGGTCGTACCAGAGACAGCCGGCGAAGGGCATCACCGCCTCATCCACTGGGGTGAGGCCGATCACCATCACCGGCGCCAACTGCCCGGCCTGGTGCAGCAGTTGCTGCAGGCCGAACAGGAACGCCTCCGGGGCCAGTTGATGGCGCCCATCCGGGCGCCCCACGCGGGCCGTGTCGTTCAGCCCGATGCCCAGCAGGATCCCCTGGGGCCCCTGGCGCCGCAGCTCACCGCGGCAGCGCACTTCCGCCTCCAACCGTGCCGCCAGCCGCTCCAGGCCGTCGCCGCGCACGCCGAGGTTGTAGAGCACGGGCCCGCACGGGATCTCCATCCAGTGGCGCCGCAGCTGCTCGCACCAGCCGCCCCCATCGGGGTCTCCCCAGCCGTACACCCCGCTGTCGCCCAGCACGATCAGCTTGCGGGGCGGGGGTGAGGCCGCAGTGCCGGGTGCCGGGAGAGTCAGAGACGGTTCAGGAAACGGCTGAGGCGCTGCAGGCCGTCGTCGATGGTGGCTGGAGAGGCTGCACACGAGAGGCGGATGCAGCGGTCGTCGCCGAAGGCCACCCCGGGAACCACCGCCAACCCCTGGTCCTCCAGCAGCCGGTTGGAGAAGGTCATGGAATCAAGCCCATGGCCGCTGATGTCCGGGAAGGCGTAGAAGGCCCCTTCTGGCTGCTGCAGAGTGAGGCCGGGCAGAGCCATCAGGCCGGCACTCAGCAGCGCCCGGCGCTGGTTGAACTCCTGGGCCATGGCATGAACGCAGTCACGCGGGGCGGTGATCGCCGCCAGCGCGCCGTACTGGGCGAAGGTGCAGACGTTGCTCGTGCTCTGGCTCTGCAGGGCGCTGGCGGCGGCGATCACATCCTTGCGGCCGGCGAGGTAACCCACCCGCCAGCCGGTCATCGCCCAGCCCTTGGCAAAGCCATTGACGATGAAGATGCGGTCGGCGAGGTCGGGGGCCAGGGCCGCCAGGCTGTGGTGCTCCAGGCCAGGTGCCAACAGGAATTCGTAGATCTCATCGCTCACCACCGCCACCTGCGGATGGCGACGCAGCACGGCAGCGAGCTGCTCCAGCTCCTGCCGGCTGAGCACCAGACCCGAGGGGTTGGAGGGGCTGTTGATCACCAGCAGCTTGCTGTTGGCCGTGATGGCGGCCTCGAGCTGGTCGGGTTGGAGCCGGAAGCCCTGAGCGGGTGCGGTGGGCAGCACGCGCACCGTGGCGCCGGCCAGGTGCGCCATCTCCGGATAGCTGAGCCAGTAGGGGGCCGGCAGCAGCACCTCGTCGCCGGGGTCGAGCAGCACCTGGAAGAGGTTGTAGAGCGCCTGCTTGCCGCCGTTGGTGACCAGCACCTGATCGGCCGCGGTGGGAACACCGTTTTCCTCGCTCAGCTTCTGGGCCAGGGCTTGCCGCAGCAGGGGTTCGCCGGCGGCGGGTCCATAGCGCGTGGCACCTTCCTCCAGCGCCCGGCTGGCGGCCTGGCGGATGAAGGCGGGCGTTTCGAAATCCGGTTCACCCGCGCTGAGGCTGCAGATGTCATGGCCGTCGGCCCGCAACTCGCGCGCACGGGCGGTGATCGCCAGGGTGAGGGACGGCTGCAGGGCCCGGGCCCGGGCTGAAAGTGCCAACGGGCTGGTCATCAGCGGAGGCGGTGCGATCGGCCGCGACATGGGCGCCGGGGCACTCCAGCGTTGGAATGCCTTCGATAAGGGGATTAGACATCCTGCCTGACGTTGTGGCCGCTTGGCTTCGTCCCCGCGCAGGTTGTCATCAGCGGCCCCTGGACCCGTTCCATAGGATTCCTTTCACGCTGGGGTGAGGCGGGGATGGAACCGAGCGAACCCCTGCCCGGAGTTGTGGTGCAACCCAGCCTGTTCGGCGGCAGGGCGGTGGATGCCGGAGGGCAGGCGTCCGGCGGGATGCCGTTGGTTGAGGCCGTGATCGCCAGCGCCTCCCGTCATGCAGCCGCTGAGCCCCCCGATCCAACGGCGGCCCTGGCCGCTCTGCACGGCGCCTGCGAAGCCTGCCGCCGTTGCGGGTTGGCCCTGGGACGGCAGCAGGTGGTGGTGAGCCGCGGCAATCCGGCCGCCTCGCTGATGGTGATCGGCGAGGGTCCCGGCGCCCAGGAAGATGCCAGCGGCTCGCCCTTCGTGGGCCGCGCCGGCCAGTTGCTCGATCAGATGTTTGCCAGCGTGGCGATCGACACCCGCCAGGACGCCTACATCTGCAACGTGGTGAAGTGCCGTCCACCCGAGAACCGCAAGCCGACGCCGGAGGAAATGGCCGCCTGCCTGCCCTGGCTGCTGGAGCAGATCGAGCTTGTGCAGCCCAAGGTGCTGGTACTGGCCGGTGCCACGGCGATGGAGGGGGTGCTGGGCCTGAAGGGGGGGATCACCAAGCTGCGCGGCCAGTGGCGGCAGTGGCGGGGGCTGTGGTGCCTGCCGATCTTTCATCCTTCCTATCTGCTGCGCAACCCATCGCGCGAGCGCGGCACCCCCAAATGGCTCACCTGGCAGGACCTCCAGGACGTGCGCCGCCGTCTTAATCAGCTGGAGGCAGGCTCTCCCTATCTGGATGCAGACGGGGCCTCAGCTGGGGCGACCCCCGCGACCACTCCGGTAGCGGACATCTCCGCCGACTGAGCACGCCGCTTGCACGCCTGTCTGTGGCAGTGTTGGGGCCAGTTCCCCGGCTTCCAGCTCCGATGACCGGCACCGTGGCCCGGCCCCAGACCGCCCCGGCAGGTCTGCCCACTGACTGGGCCAGCAACCCGCGCTACGACACGGTGATCCGCCGCCGCAAGACCCGCAGCGTGCGGGTGGGCGATGTGTGGGTGGGCAGCGACCACCCGGTGGTGGTGCAGTCGATGATCAACGAGGACACCCTCGACATCGCGGGTGCCACCGCCGGCATCCGTCGCCTCCATGAATCCGGCTGCGAGATCGTGCGGCTCACGGTGCCGAGCCTGGCCCACGCCAAGGCGGTGGGAGAGATCCGCAAGCGCCTCGAAGACAGCTACCGCCCCGTGCCGCTGGTGGCTGACGTGCACCACAACGGTATGAAGATCGCCCTTGAGGTGGCCCAGCACGTCGACAAGGTGCGCATCAACCCCGGGTTGTATGTGTTCGACAAACCCGACCCCAACCGCACGGAGTTCACCCCCGAGGAGGTGACCGCGATCGGTGAGCGCATCCAGGCCACGCTCGAACCGCTCGTGAGCCTGCTGAAAGAGCAGGACAAGGGCCTGCGCATCGGCGTGAATCACGGCTCCCTGGCGGAGCGGATGTTGTTCACCTACGGCGACACCCCGCTGGGGATGGTGGAGAGCGCCATGGAGTTCATCCACATCTGCGACCGCCTCGACTTCCACAACATCGTGGTGTCGATGAAGGCTTCGCGGGCGCCGGTGATGCTGGCGGCCTACCGGATGATGGCCGACCGCATGGACGCCGAAGGCTTCCACTACCCGCTGCATCTGGGCGTCACCGAGGCGGGTGACGGCGACTACGGCCGCATCAAGAGCACGGCCGGCATCGCCACCCTGCTGGCCGAGGGCCTGGGGGACACGATCAGGGTGTCCCTCACCGAGGCCCCAGAGAAGGAGATCCCAGTCTGCTACTCGATCCTGCAGGCGCTGGGCCTGCGCAAGACGATGGTGGAGTACGTGGCCTGCCCCAGCTGCGGCCGCACCCTGTTCAACCTGGAGGAGGTGCTGCACGTGGTGCGCAACGCCACCGCCCACCTCACCGGCCTCGACATCGCCGTGATGGGCTGCATCGTCAACGGTCCCGGCGAGATGGCCGACGCCGACTACGGCTACGTGGGCAAAACCCCCGGCACCATCTCCCTCTACCGCGGCCGTGAAGAGATCCGCCGCGTGCCGGAGGCGGAGGGTGTGGAAGCGCTGATCGCTCTGATCAAGGAAGACGGCCGCTGGGTCGACCCCTGAGGCCTTGGCCGCCTGACGCCATGCTGCCAGTCACATTCGGAAGCCCCTGGATCCCTGACCCACCCTGTCCTGTGCCCCCTGGCACGGGCTAGTTTGAACACAGCACAAACGCTCACGAGGCCGAGAGCATGTCCAGGGGTAGCACCAGCATTCTCGTCCTGGCTGGGCTCGGCGCCTGTGCGGCCGCAGCCGTGGTGGGCGGCGAATGGCTGATGGCGCCCAGTGCTGCCTCCCTGATCACCGACAGCCCCAAGGAGGTGATGGATCAGGCCTGGCAGATCGTCTTCCGCGATTATCTCGACACCACCGGCAAATACACCCCGGAGCAGTGGCGCAAGCTGCGCCGCGATCTCCTCGCCAAAACCTACGGCAATACCAAAGAGAGCTACGAGGCCATCCGGGGCATGCTCGGCACCCTCGATGATCCCTACACCCGCTTCATGGATCCGCGGGAGTTCAAGGAGATGCAGATCGACACCTCGGGGGAACTCTCCGGTGTCGGCATCCAGCTGAGCCTCGACAAGGACACCAAGGAACTGGTGGTGGTGTCCCCGATTGACGGCTCCCCAGCTTCGCGGGCCGGCGTGATGCCGAAGGACGTGATCATCTCGATCGACGGCAAGAGCACCAAGGGGATGAGCACGGAAGACGCGGTGAAGCTGATCCGCGGCCAGGCTGGCACCAAGGTGACCCTGCAGGTGCGGCGCAAGAATCAGGTGCTCGAGATGCCGCTCACCCGCGATCGCATCGAGCTGCACGCGGTGGAACATCAGGTGAACACCACCCCTGATGGCTTCAAGGTGGGCTACATCCGCCTCAAGCAGTTCAACGCCAATGCCTCCAAGGACATGCGTGCCGCTCTGCGCGACTTGGAGAGCAAGGGGGTGCAGGGGTACGTGCTGGATCTGCGCAGCAACCCCGGTGGCCTGCTGGTGGCGAGCATCGAGATCGCCCGCCAGTGGCTCGATGAAGGCATCATCGTGTCCACCAAAACCCGCGACGGCATCCAGGACGTGCGGCGCGCCAACGGCCGGGCACTCACCAAGGCTCCTCTGGTGATCCTGGTGAATGAGGGTTCCGCCAGTGCCAGCGAAATCCTCTCCGGTGCCCTGCAGGACAACAAGCGAGGGGTGCTGGTGGGTCAGAAGACCTTCGGCAAGGGATTGGTGCAGTCAGTGCGGGGGCTCTCCGATGGCTCCGGCATGACCGTGACCATCGCCAAGTACCTCACCCCCAGCGGCCGCGACATCCACAAGCACGGCATCAAACCCGATGTGCAGGTGAAGCTGAGCGAACAGGAGGCCCGATCACTCAAGCTCGAAGAGATCGGCACCCGCAACGATCCTCAGTACCGGGTGGCTGAAAACACCTTGGTGAAGCAACTGCGCACGGTGGGCAAGGCACCCGGCAAGCCCTACAACCCCTCAAGTGCCAACCTGCCGGCTGCTCTCGGACCCACTAACTGATCAGGGGTTATCCCCTGAGCGCGCCATCCTTCCAAGGGGCACTGTTTCCGGGGCACATGTCACGGGCAAGCATCTGCGCACCCCTTTTACGGGCCAAGGTTTATAGGGAAAGTCTTAACTGGCAAGGTTTATGGGTAAGTCTTAGGTGGCAACGTTAATTGGAAAAGTCTTGCGGAGCAACGGCTGAAGACCAACTTGTGTGCGCCAATCGCGCGCACCAATCAATCCATGGAAGAAAGCCCTGCTGCGGGAATTCTCGCAACAGGGCTTTTGCTTTCTCTGAGGCCGGTAAGCGCTGTGGATCGGAGCTTCAGGCCACCGGCTGCATGAGGCCGCCGCCGGGGTTGGAGTCGTCATCGTCGTTGTTCTGGTTTTCGTCCTGGAACAGGGCGAACAAGCCCAGAGCGATCACGCTGATCAGGGCCGAAACAAGGCCCACACCGCTCTGCAGCCCTGCCGAAACCCCACCGGAAGCAACGAATTCGCCCATTTAACCCAAACCTTTCCGGAACTGTAACGAAGTTTTGCGGGGATGAGGGTGAAGAGAATCGGAAGCTTGTCGGGGGGTGGCCAAGCAACACGTCCCCCCCTCAAACCACCAACACCGCCGCATTCCTGGCGGCTGCCTGGTCCTGGCGCTGGGCGTCGGTGAGGCCATCAGCGGCGGGGATCTGGCCGGCCATGGCGGTGAGCCACTCCATCAGGGTGTCGAGCTGCTTCTCGGCGGGGAGCACGCTGAGGCCGCGGGCCAGCACTTTTGCGGTGCTGCCGGCGCCGCCCTGATACACCAACCGGCCGTGCAGGTGCTGGGGCAGGCCTTGGCGCAGCAGCCGGAAGGCGGGCTCCTCCATCGGGGTTTCCAGGACGATGTTGGGCTTTTCGGGCTTGAGGCGTGAGAAGCCGCAGCGTTTGGCCAGCAGTTTGAGTTCCATCAACTGCAGCAGGCTCTGCACCGGCGCCGGCAGGGCCCCGTAGCGGTCCACCCAGTCGGCAGCCAGCTGGAGCAGTTCGCTCTTGGCGGTGCAGCCGGCAGCAGCCCGGTAGGCGGCCATCTTTTCGTCCGCTTCGGTGATCCAGTCGGCGGGGATGAAGGCGGTGATCGGCAGATCGATCTGGGTGTCTTCCACCACGGGGATGTCCTGGCCCTGGATCTCCGCCAGGCTTTCCTGCAGCATCTCCATATAGAGGTCAAAGCCGATCGCTTCGAGCTGGCCGCTCTGCTCCACCCCCAGCAGGTTGCCCACGCCGCGGATCTCCATGTCGCGCATCGCCAGCTGGTAGCCGCTGCCCAGTTGCGCGAATTCCTGGATCGCCCGCAGCCGCTGCCGTGCCGCCTCACTGAGGGCGCCATCACCGGGATAGAACAACCAGGCATGGGCCTGGATGCCGCTGCGGCCCACCCGACCGCGCAGTTGATACAGCTGGGCGAGCCCAAATCTGTGGGCGTCTTCCACCAGAATCGTGTTCACCCGTGGGATATCCAGGCCGCTTTCGATGATCGTGGTGCAGAGCATCACATCGGCTTCGCCGGCATTGAAGGCCACCATCGCGCTCTCCAGTTCCCCTTCGGCCATCTGGCCGTGGGCCACCAGCAACTTCAGGCCCGGCAGCATCTCGCGCAACTGGCCCGCCACCTCCTCGATTCCCTCCACCCGCGGCACCACGTAGAACACCTGGCCGCCGCGATCCAGTTCCTGGCGGATGGCGCTGCGCACCGCTTCGTCGTCGCGGGCGGCCAGGTGGGTCTTGATCGGGCGGCGCAGCGGTGGCGGCGTGGTGATCAGGCTCATCTCCCGCACCCCCGACAGGCTCATGTAGAGCGTGCGTGGAATCGGCGTGGCGGAAAGCGTCAGCACGTCGACGTCTTTTCGCAGCGCCTTGATCTTCTCTTTCTGGTTCACACCGAAGCGCTGCTCCTCATCCACCACCAGCAGCCCCAGTTGCTTGAAGCTGGTGCCCTTGCCCAGAAGCTGGTGGGTTCCCACCACGATGTCGATCGTGCCGGCGGCCAGCCCTTCCTGAATCGCCTTGCGCTCCAGCGTTGTGCGGAAGCGATTGAGCAGCGCCACCTTGAGCGGGTAGGGCGCAAAGCGTTCGCTCAATGTGCGCCAGTGCTGCTGGGCCAGCACCGTGGTGGGGGCCAGCAGCGCCGCCTGGCGTCCGGCGGTCACCGCCTTGAACAACGCCCGGATCGCCACCTCGGTCTTGCCGAAGCCCACATCGCCGCACACCAGCCGGTCCATCGGTTTGGCGGTCTCCATGTCGCGTTTCACTTCCGCGATCGCCTTCAGCTGATCCGGCGTGGGCTCATAGGGGAAGGAATCCTCCAGCTCGCTTTGCCAGGGGCCATCGGGCGGAAACACGATGCCGGGGGTCTGATGGCGCTCTGCGTACAGCTTCACTAGGTCGAGCGCCACCTTGCGCACCGCCTTGAGCGCTCTCTCCTTGGCCCGCGCCCAGGCCACGCCCCCCATGCGGTTGAGCTCCGGCGGTGTGTCGGTGCTGGCGCGGTAGCGGCCCAGGCTGCCCAGCTGGTCGGCGGCCACCCGCAGGGTGCCGTCGGCGTACTGCACCACCAGGTAATCGCGGCTTTCGCCGCTGATCGCCAGCTTCTCCAGCTTCAGGAAGCGGCCGATGCCGTGATTGCGGTGCACCACGAAATCCCCGGGTTGCATCTTGCCCGGATCCACCGTGCGGCTGGCCGCCTTGCGGCGCCGCCGCACATAGCCGCTGGCGGCCAGGCTGTGCTGGCCGAAGAACTCCCGGTCGGTGAGCAGCACCAGCTTCCAGGCCGGCAGTTGCAGCCCTTCCAGCTCGGCGGTGCCCTTGAGCTTGAGCGCCACAGGTGTGTTCTGCTCCACCAACCGCTCGATCGCCGGGAAGTCGTGCGGGTTGGGCACGAAGCGGGCGATGCAGTCGTGCTCCTCCAGCAGCGCCACCGCCCGTGACGGCTGGGCCGAAAGCAGCCACACCTTCGCCTTTTCCTGTTGGTAGCCCTTCACCAGCGCCGCCAGGCGGCCGAAGGCGTTCGGATGGGCCGGCACCGGACGGCTGGAGAGATCGAAGGCGTTGGGGTGGCGGTCGGTTTCCGCCAGTTCAGCCAGATCGAAACCGGCGAACGCCTCGACATCCTCAAGGGCCTGCTCGGGCGGCCGGTGCAGCAGGGCGGGCAGTAGCACCGGCTGGCCGCAGGCTGCCGCCAGCTCCGCCTGCACCTCGCCGTGGTGGCTGTCGGCGTGATCGAACCACTGCTGGCCGTGGGCGCGACAATGGCGCCGCTCATCCACCGCAATCAACGTCCTGGCGGGCAGGTAATCGAGCAGGGAGGCGGGCCGCGCCCAGGCCAGACCCATCAGCCGCCGCATCCCCTCGGGCGTGCCGCCCTCCAGCAGCTGATCGAGCGCTTCCGGCTGCAACAGCCCCTCGAGCCCCACCGGCATCGTTTCCCGCAGGGCATCCGCCACCAGCGGGCCGTAGCCACTGGGGGTGAGCCGCACCGCCTCGGTGGCATCGAGCGAACGCTGGGTGGCGGGGTCGAATTCCTTGAGCTTCTCCAGCTCCTCGCCGAAGAACTCCAGCCGCACCGGCAGCTCGGCGCTCACCGGAAACACGTCGACGATGTCGCCGCGGCGGCTCCAGCTGCCCTCCTGCTCGATCGTGGGCACCCGCTCGTAGCCGAGGCGGCTGAGGGTGTCGGCCAGCTGCTCCAGGTCCACCGTGTCGCCCTTGCGCAGGCACAGGCAGCGGGCGGCCAGGGCCGCGGGCGGCGGCAGGTGGGGTTGCAGGGCCCGCTCGGTGGCCACCACGGCCCCCTGCCACGGGTGGCTGTTGCCGTCGGCGCTTCCCGCATCCACCAGCTCGGCGAGTACCTGCAGTTGCCCCCAGGTGATCTCGGTGGTGGGATCGAAGGGTTCGTAGGGCGAGCCCTCACTGGTGGGATAAAGCTGGGCCGTGGGCCAGCCCATCAGTTCCAGCAGCGCTGCCCAGCGGCCCGCCTCTTCCAGCGTGGGCACGATCACCAGCAGAGGCGTCTGCCGCTGCCGGGCCAGGGCACTGGCGATCAGGGCACGGCCGGCCCGGGAGGCGCCCCGCAGGCTCAGCCGTTCTTGGCGCTCGATCCGTTGCAGCACCTCACCGGTGAGGGGCACCTGCTCGAGCTGGCGCACCAGGGCGGTGAGGGGCATTGGGTCGTGAGGCGCAGGGATCCCGATCCTGGCAGTTGCACTCCTGCCGCTGCTTTGCTGGTGCAGATCGACCATCATGAAGGTCACGTTGATCTCTGGGAGTGAGCCGGCACCATCCCCCGCGTGGATCGGGCGCTCCCGTGCTGCCGCTGACGCTGTTGGCCGCTGGTCTGCTGCTGGCGGGCCTGGCGGTGGCGCCGCCCGACCGCAGGGGCGAAACCCTCGGCGCACTGGAAGCGCTGCCGTTTCAGGTGTCGGACACGCTGTTCGCCCGGCCCCCGGCCCCCCTGCGGCCGGGCGATGTGGCCGTTGATGCCTTCATGGCCGGCGATCTGATGGCGCGGCTGGAGCAGGCCGATGTCGACTGGCAGCCGCAGGCCGAGGTGCTGCCTGACGGCGGTGTGCGTTACCGCTACCGCCGCCGCGAGGGAGACCCAAAGCTCTCGATCGAGCAGATCCGCGCGCTGATGCTCGATCCGCCGCGCTTCGAGCGCGAGCGGCAGGCGATCCGCGATCTGCTCGATCAGCTGCAGCGGGTGGGGGTACGGGTGGTGCTGGGCCCGCCCCGCAAGGCCGGCGCCGCCGGTGAGTGGGACCCTGCCGCCCGCACCATCCGCATCAAGCCGGAGGTGGTGGACCAGGGCAGCGCCACCTTTGCTTTGGTGCTGAACCATGAGGCCATCCATGTGGCGCAGAGCTGCCGCCGCGGGGGGGTGTCGGCCCCGCCCAAGCAGCTTGGGCTCTCCATTACCGCCAGGCCCCAGGCCCAGGGGCAGCTCAACGACCCGATCTACGCCAATCTCTCGCCCCTGGAGCGCCAGCTCGAGCAGGAGGCCTATGCCAACCAGGACCAGCTGGAGAAGGGGGCCGGCCTGATCAGCCAGGAATGCCGCCCACCGGTGGGTTGGTCAACTGCCTGGCCCAGCTGAGCGGCCGGCAGCGGTTCCACTGAGCTTGGGGCAGCGGACTCTGGATTCAGTTGGAAGGGATCCGCACTGCGGCGGGGCACCCACTGCAATGGCGCTCTGGCTCCTGCCAAGCAGGAAGTATCGCCGGGAACGGGAGCTGAGGCGCCGCCTGATGGTCCGGCTCCAGCCGAAGGCGATGCCTGCGCCCGGGACCGGCAAGGGGGCCGGCACGGGAACGGTGTTCAAGGTGAAGCCCGTGCAACCGAGCCCATCCGCAGGAGAGCTCTCCCGCTGGCGACCCGCCTGTCGAGAAAGCCTCATGACAAGCGCTTTGTCATCTCCAACGCCGGCCTCCGCTCGCTGTATCTCTGGAATCCAGAGCCCGCAGCACCGCGGGGCCGCGGTGTGCCCGTGCCTATCGCCGGACCGGGTTAGGCGTTCATGCTCTGGTGGCCAGTTGATCTTCCAGCAGCATGTTGAACTGCAGCAGCTGCTGATCATTGAGCTGCTGGCGGCTGTTGAGCTGAAAATGCCGCTCCAGGAAGAGGCGCCCCTCTGCCGCTCCCCACTGCAGCTGGCCGAGCAGCTGGTCGCTCTGATCCAGCAGGTCGCGGCGACGCAGGGGTGTGGCGGCTTGCTCCGGCCTGCTGCCGGGTGCCAGTTGCTGCAGGGCATTCAGATAGCCCATCAGATCCAGGTAGCGCACCAGGCGGCTGCGGCTCGGATGGTTGAAGGCCCGCGCCAGGTACGCCGCTTCCTCCTCCCGGCCCCATCCCAGTCGCTTGAGTTCCAGCTCTACCTGCGCCAGTTCATCGCTCCAGTCTTCGGGATCGGCTGTGACCTCCGGCTCCGATGGGGAAAGGCCCTGGGGCGTGGGCGCCGCAGAGGCATGGGCTGGCGCTGCTGGTGTGGCCGGCGAGGCGCAAGCCTGATCGGGTGCCGGGGACGCCTCCATGGGCACAGGAGCCTGGGCGGGTGGCGCTGGAAGCGGAGTGTGTGAAACCACAGGCATCACTGCCGCCTGCGCCGGCGCACCCCCACGGCTCAGCGCCAACAGCGGCTGCTCTGCCTCAACCGCGCTGATGGCTGGCTTCTGGGGTGGTGCCTTCGCCGCACCCACCGGCTCCGGCCTGGCGAGGGCAGTGGCGCCGCTCGGGGACCATCGCCTCTGCAGGCGCTCGATGGCGCGGTCTTCCGCCAGTTCCGCCGTGGCGGCCTCGCCCAGAGCGCTGCCGATCAGGGCGCCCTGGTCCCAGGCGCTCACCTTCACCACCCGCTGTCCGGGTTCGGCGTGCACCAGTTCCGCCTGCAGCTGCATCCCGGCTCGCGCTTGGTTTGGCTTTCCTAGAGTGACCGATTCGCGCGCCGCCACTGCCTATGGAAGCGGAGTCGATCGAGTCACTCACACCGCTGCTGCAATCGGCAGACCAGTGGGGGGAGATTCTGCTGCTGCTTCCCCTGCTGGTGGCGATGGAGGCCGTGCTCTCCGCGGACAACGCCATCGCCCTGGCCGCCATCGCGCGTCACCTCGACGATCCGGCCCGCCAGCGGCGCGCCCTCAACCTCGGCCTGCTGTTGGCCTTGGTGTTCCGGATGGCCCTGATCGTGGCGGCCCGCTGGGTGCTGGTCTTCTGGCCGCTGCAGTTGCTGGCGGCGGTCTACCTGCTCTGGCTGTGCATCACCAACCTGGCCGGATCCAGCGAGGCCGGCGGTGAAGCGGCAGGCGCTGCAGCTATCAGCCACGTGGAACCGGCGGTCCAGCGGCTCCACGGTCAGACCCTGGGCTCCGTGGTGGCCACGCTGGCGGTCACCGATCTGGCCTTCTCGCTCGATAGCGTCGCGGCGGCGGTGGCGGTCAGCGACCGGCTGTGGCTGGTGATGACCGGCGGCGTGATCGGTGTAGTGGCCCTGCGCCTCACGGCCGGTCTGTTCATCCGCTGGTTGGAGGAGTACCGGCATCTGGAGCGGGCCGGCTATCTGGCCGTGGGTCTGGTGGGCGTGCGCCTGCTGCTGCGCCTGGCCCTGCCCCAGATCGTTCCCCCCGAATGGGCGCTGCTGCTGGTGGTGGCCTGCCTGTTCGTCTGGGGGTTCTCGCAGCGCAGTGAGCAGCAGACCGGGGAGGTCAGCCCCTGACGCCCCTGCACGTGGATCTGCGCCAGGCCGGCACCGAGCGGTTACTGGAACGCTTCGAGGTGGCCCATCTGGGCGAGGTGCCCCAGCCGGGCCGTTGGATCGAGCGGGGTGAGCGTTCGTTTCTGGTGCTGCAACGCCACCACCGCTACCAGCTCCGCAACGGACGCTACGAGCTCACCGAGGTGGCGCTGCAGGTCAAACCACAACGGCAACCGGTGGATGCCACCTGGTGGAACAACCACTGGGTGATCGGCGACCCCAGCTGCCGCTTCAATGCCCGCTCCCCGCTGCTGCGCTGCGCCGTCTTGCCTGAAGGCCCCTGCGAGCGCTGCCTGCACCGTGCTCCTGTGTGAGCCGCTTTATGGGAGCACAGTCAGCGGGATGAAGCGCTGCACCACTGCCATGTAAAGCGGGATCCCCACGACGATGTTGAAGGGGAAGGTGACACCCAGGGCGCTGGAGATATACAGGCTTGGGTTTGCTTCCGGCACGGTCATCCGCATGGCAGCGGGAACGGCGATGTAGGAGGCGCTGGCGCACAGCACCATGAACAGCAGCGCATTTCCCTGCGGCAGGCCCAGCCAACGGGACAGCAGCAGGCCCACCGCAGCATTGAAGAGCGGCATCAGCACGGCGAAGGCGATCAGGTAGCTGCCGGCGCGCCGCAGATCGCCGAGCCGCTGTGCCGCCACGATGCCCATATCGAGCAGAAAGAAGCTGAGGGCGCCGTAAAACAGCTTGCCGGTGAAGGGCTCCATTGTTTCCACCCCCAAGGGGCTGAAGGCCGCCACCAGCAGGCCGATCACCAGACTGCCGATCAACAGCAGCACCGAACTGTTCAGGAAGGCTTCATGCAGCAAGCTGCCCCAGGCCACGCCCGTGCCGATGCCGCCGGCGTGGCGTTGATGACTGGTGAGTTTCACCAACAGCAACCCCACGATGATGGCCGGTGATTCCATCAGCGCCAGGGCCGCCACCATGAAGCCGTCATGGGGGATGTCAGACACCACCAGAAAAGTTTCGGCGGTGATGAAGGTGACGGCACTGATCGAGCCGTAGGTGGCGGCCACAGCGGCCGCATTGGAGGCGTCGAACTGCCGCCTGAGCACGAGGAAGCTGTAGAGCGGCACCACGGCCGACATCACCACAGCTGCGGCGATCGTGGCGATCACCTGCACGCCCAGGCCGCTGTGTTGCAGCTCCACCCCTCCTTTGAAGCCGATCGCCAGCAGCAGATACAGCGAGAAGAGCTTGGGCAGGGGGGCGGGAATCTCCAGATCCGATCGCACCAGCACCGCAATCACCCCAAGAGCGAAGAAAAGAACCGGCGGAGAGAGCAGATTCTGCAGAATCAGTCCGGTCTGCATCGAGGTTCCCGTGATCGATCAATGGCGCACCGGCAGGCTACAGGTCTGGGCCTGGGCGCCGGGATCCTGGCGACCGGTGATGGTGGGGGATCGAATTGTGAGCGCCGTAATCGTGAGCGAAGGGACAGCGAGTGCCGGAAAAGCGAGCGCTGGATTCAACCCTTCACACCATCGCCGCTGGAGCTGGGAAGGATATAACGTTGAAGCGCAATGAACAGCACCAAAACTGGCAGGATCGACACCACTGAACCCGCAGCCACAAGCCGCCAGTCGAGGGAGAAGCTGCTGGCAAGCTGCTGTAATCCGAGCGGCAGTGTATAGAGATTCGGATCATCGAGGATGATCAAGGGCCAGAGAAAATCACTCCAGGTGCCGATGAACACGAACATCGCCAGGGTGATCAGATCGGCCCGGGCCGCGGGAATCATCACGTTCCACCATTCACCCAGCGGCGTGCAGCCGTCGATGCGGGCAGCCTCTTCCAGCTCCACGGGCACCCCGATGAAGCTTTGCCGCAGCAGAAAGATGCCGAAGGCGGTGGCGGCCTGGGGAATGATCAAGGCCAGCAGGGTGTTGCGCAGGCCCAGCTGCACCATCAACAGATAGAGCGGAATCATCACCACCTGGAACGGAATCAGGATCGTGGCCACCACCAGCGCCAGCACCAGGCCACGGCCGGCGAAGCGCATCCGCGCCAGTGGGTAGGCCGCCAGGGAGCAGAACAGCAGGTTGCCCACCACTGCCAGCAGGCTCACCACCGTGCTGTTGAACAGGTAAAGGCCCAGCGGATGTTCAGCGAACAGGCGCCCATAGGCCGCCAGGCTGGGCTGCGCTGGAAACAACGACGGAGGCGAGGCGAAGATGTCTTCGGCCGGACCCTTCAAGGACGTGCTGACCAGCCAAAGCAGCGGCACCAGCACCATCAGGGCCACCAGCAGCAGCAGCCCGAGCTGCAGGGCCGGCAGCCACGGCAGCCCCGCGCTCCGCTGGGGCTGCAGCCTGCGGGGAGAGCGGCTCACAGGCGGGGGCGTTCCGCCACCGGCAGCGGTGCGCGCTGGGGGTGAAGAGGCAGCCGTTCGGTGCCCTGCACCAGCCGGTTGAGCGCGTGGATGAAGGCCTGGGCGGCAGCCACCACGATGTCGGTGTCGGCGGCGTGGCCGGAATAGAGCACCCCTTGGTGGCGCAGCCGGATGGTGACCTCCCCCATCGCATCGATGCCCTCGGTGACCGACTTGACGCTGAACTCCACCAGCTCGTTGGGCACGCGTGCCAGCGCATTGAGCGCCTGGCAGACCGCGTCCACCGGGCCTGTGCCGATGGCGGCGCCGGTGAGCTCGGCGCCATCGGCCGTCACCAGGGTGACCGTGGCGGTGGGCTGCAGGTTGGTGCCGGTGCTCACCTGCACCAACTTCAGCGTGTACTGGGCGTCAGGCTGCTGGGCCTGCTCGCTGACGATCGCCTCAAGATCCCGGTCGGTGATCTCGCGCTTGCGGTCGGCCAGCTCCTTGAAGCGGGCGAAGGCGTCGTCGAGGTCTTCGCGCTCGAGGCCGTAGCCGAGCTCCTCCAGCCGGGCGCGGAAGGCACTGCGGCCGCTCAGCTTGCCGAGCGACAGCCGGGTGCTGCTCAGACCGATCGTGCGGGCGTCGATGATTTCGTAGGTGAGGCGGTTCTTGAGAACACCGTCCTGGTGGATGCCGGATTCGTGCGCGAAGGCGTTGGCCCCCACGATCGCCTTGTTGGGTTGCACCGCCATGCCGGTGAGGTTGGACACCAGCCGGGAGGTCTTGGCGATCTCCTCGGTGCGCACGCCGGTGAGCGGCTCGGTGCTGGCGGGGTCGTGGCCGAGGAAGGGGTTGAAGTAGGCGCGGCGCACATGCAGCGCCATCACCAGTTCCTCGAGTGAAGCATTGCCGGCCCGTTCACCGATGCCGTTGATCGTGCATTCGAGCTGGCGGGCGCCGTTCTTGACCGCCTCAAGGAAATTGGCCACGGCCAGCCCCAGGTCGTTGTGGCCGTGCACAGAGATCACCGCCTGAGCGATGTTGGGAACGTGGCGATCAATGCCGGCGATCAGGGCACCGAATTCCGCCGGAGTGGCATAGCCCACGGTGTCGGGGATGTTGATCGTGGTGGCACCGGCGGCGATGGCGGCTTCGATCACTTCGTAGAGGAACTCCGGGTCGCTGCGGCCGGCGTCTTCGCAGGAGAACTCCACGTCCTCCACCAGGGAGCGGGCATAGGCCACCATCTCGGCGGCGATGTCCACGACCTCGGGCCGGCTCTTGCGCAGCTTGTGCTCCAGGTGGATGTCGCTGGTGGCGATGAAGGTGTGGATGCGCCGCCGCGCCGCCGGCGCCACCGCATCCGCGCAGGCCTTGATGTCGCCGCGCGTAGCCCGGGCAAGCCCGCAGATCACCGGGCCGTCGGCGGTGCCGACGGTTTCGGCGATGCGGTGCACGGCGTTGAAATCGCCCGTGCTGGCGAAGGGGAAGCCCGCTTCGATGATGTCGACCCGTAGGCGCGCCAGCTGCTGGGCGATGGCCACCTTTTCCTCGAGGTTGAGGCTGGCCCCCGGCGATTGCTCACCATCCCGCAGGGTGGTGTCAAAAATCAGAACCCGGCCGGGATCCTTGGCCATGGCCGCTGCAGGTCGAAGTGAGTACGTGTTAGGGGGGATCCTAGACCGAGGGTCCGATCACCACTTCCCGAGGTGAGGGCTCAAGGGAGGCAGCGTCCGGGCGGATCACCTGGTGGCGCACCGGTTCCGATCGCGGAGAAGCCTCCGGGATGCTGCGCTGGAACACCGGTGCCTGGACGGCTTCCATCTTCTCGAGCTGGGGCTTGAGCTTGCCGAGGTCGATGAAGCGATCCACCGCATTGCGCAGCTCGCGCGGCACCATGCCATCGGCGTTGATCAAGGTGATCTTCAGGCCTTGGGCGCGGAGCATCTCCACCAGCCGTTCAAGGTCGCGGCTTCCGCTCATCAGCCACAGCTCATCGGTGCGGTGGGCCACGGCCATCAGGTCGAGGCAGATCTCCACATCAAGGTTGGCGCGGGCGAACTGCCGCTGGTCGGGGTCGGTGCCGAACTCCCGCAGCGGTTTGGTTCGCACGGTGAAGCCCAGGCTGGTGAGTGCGTCCCTGAAGGGGCGTTGGTCAGTGGGGTCCTTCAGCCCCGTGTACCAGAAGGCGCTGCCAAGATCCGTGACGCCTTCCGCGGCCAGCTCCAGCAGGCGGCGTGGATCGAAGAACCAGCCGAGCTTCTGCTGGGCGTAGAACATGCCGTGCCCGTCAACTGCCAGACAGCGACGCATCACTCGTTTCGTTAAACAAAAACTGTAGAGACCGCCCTCTGCCAGCTGTGCCCCCGCCGACCCCGACCGCGCCGCTGACCATTTTCATGGCGAAGCTCGTGGCGGAGGGCGTCGTGGTGGAACCGTCCCCGTACACTCCCGTGAACGGCTGGAATGGCAATGGCCACAGGCGAACTGGCCCTGGTCCTCCATGCCCATCTCCCATACGTCCGCAGCAGCCAGCCCGGCTCGCTGGAGGAAGACTGGTTCTTCCAGGCACTGCTGGAGAGCTACCTGCCGCTGCTCGAGTTGCTCGAAGCTGCCTCTGAGGATCCCGCCCAGGCGCCCCGTCTCACCCTCGGCCTTTCCCCCACGCTTCTGTCGCTGCTGAGCGCGCCTGACCTGCAGGCCCGTTTCCCCGCCTGGCTTGATCAACGCCTGGCGTTGTTGCCACTGGCGCTGCCCCCGCATCTGGAGGCGGCCGAGGCCCTGGAGGCCCAGCTCACCCACACACGCCAGCAGTGGCAGGCCTGCGGCGGTGATCTGCTGGCTCGTTTCCAGCGGCTCTGGCAGCTGGGCGTGGTCGACCTGCTCACCTGTGCCGCCACCCACGGCTACCTGCCGCTGCTGCGGGCCACCCCCGAGGCGGTGCGAGCCCAGCTGCTCACCGCCATCCGGGAACATGAGCGGCTGCTGGGCGCACGCCCGCAGGGGATCTGGCTGCCGGAGTGCGCCTACTTCGAAGGGCTCGATCAGCAGCTGGTGGCCTGCGGTCTGCGCTACGCGGTGCTCGATGCCCATGGGCTGCTGCACGCCCTGCCCCGTCCGCGCTATGGCGTGTATGCCCCGATCTGTTCGCCCGCTGGGGTGGCCTTCTTCGCCCGTGATGGGGCCTCCACCCTGCCGGTGTGGTCGGCCTCGGAGGGATACCCAGGCGATGGCGCCTACCGGGAATTCCACCGGGATCTGGGCTGGGATCTCTCCAGCGAGGCCCTCACCGCGGTGGGAATCGAGACGCCCCGGCCGCTCGGTCTCAAGCTGCACCGGGTGTCCGCCAGGGGCACGCCACTGGAGCGGAAGCTGCCCTACCTGCCGGGGCCGGCCGAGCAGCGGGCCGATGAGCACGCCGCCACCTATCTGCGCGGGCGCGCCGGGGAGCTTGACCATCTGAGCAGCGCCATGGACCGGCCACCGCTGCTGGTGGCGCCGTTCGATGCGGAGCTGTTCGGCCACTGGTGGTACGAGGGGCCCCGCTTCCTGGCCCAGCTTTTCCTGCAGGCGCCTGCCCTCGGCATCGGTTTCACCACCCTGCGCGATGTGCTGCGCCGCGGAGACGGGCTGCAGATCTGCCGCCCCTCCCCCTCCAGCTGGGGCCAGGGGGGGTACCACCACTACTGGCTCAACGAAAGCAATGCCTGGGTGGTGCCCGAGTGGAACCGGGCCTCGGCGGCCATGGTGGAGCGGGTGAACCGGGGGGTGGGCAGTGCCTCCCAGCTCCAGCGCCTCAACCAGGCGGGCCGTGAGCTGCTGCTGGCCCAGTCCTCCGACTGGAGCTTCATTCTCAGGGCCGGCACCACCACCGAACTGGCGAAGGAGCGGATCCGCACGCACCTGGATCGCTTCTGGCGCCTGCTGGCGGCGATCGACAGCGGCAACGATCCCCCCGGTGGCTGGCTGGCGGCGGTGGAACGGGAAGATCCGCTGTTCCCGCTCATCAACGCCGCCGACTGGGCCACACGGCCGCCGCGTTAGCCCGGCCAACGGCCCGAGGCTCGCAGAACACAGCCGACACCCCTCACCGCCGCCCGAGGGCTAGCGCTCGCAGCTCAGAGGCCAGAACGCACAGCCCGCAGCCCACTGACCAGGGCCCACAACCCGTGCTCGAATCAGAGCGGAGCCGTTCCGCTCTGCGTGGAGTTTGGCCATGTTTCAGCATCTGCTCGTTCCCACCGACGGCTCCCGGCTTTCGCTGGCCGCCGCTGCTGCCGCCTGCCGTTTCGCCCGTGAGGCCGGAGCCCGCCTCACCGTCCTCAACGTGCGGGCCAATGCGCCGCTTGGGCTCACCTACGGCGCCGGTGAATGGATCCAGCCCAGCACCCTGCAGGAAATCGAGGACGTGGGCAGGGAGGCTTCCCAGCGGGCCCTGGCGGAGGTGATGAGCCTCGCCGCAGAGGAAGGCGTGGAGGCGGCGAGCGAAAGCGTGGTCAACGACTCGCCGTCGGAGGCGATCCTGGCGGCGGCGGACCGCCACGGCTGTGACCTGATCTTCATGGCCTCGCATGGGCGGCGCGGCCTCACCGGGCTGCTGATCGGTAGTCAGACGCAGCGCGTGCTCGCCCAGGCCAAGCAGCCAGTGCTGGTGTTCCGCTGATCCCGTCAGGGTCAGCCCAAAGTCTCGGCTCGGGAGTGTCAGCCCAGCAGTTTCAGCCCGCCAGTGCCCGCCAGGCCAGGGCCAGCTCCTTGCCCTGCGGCAGCATCAGGCCGAGCCGAACATCGCTGGGGGCCTGCCCGAACAGGCCCAGCATCGCCTGCACCAGCTGCGGCACGGTGAGGGTGTTGGCCAGAAAACCGGTCCACTGCGGCTGGGGCAGATGGAAGAAGGTGTCGAAGAAGTGGCAGAGCTCCGCGTGCGAGAAGCGCATCAGCTTTTCGAGCCCGAAACGGTAGATCGCCTGCTTGCGCACCAGCTTGGCAGACCAGAGCGTCTGCCAGGCCTGCTGCGCCACTTCGCGTGAGGAGGTGGTCTGGTTGGCCAGGCCGGCGGCAATCGCGGCCGCCAGGCCGGGGGCGCGGCGCAGCAGCCCCCCCACCATGTAGCCCGAGGCGGGGTGCACCATGCTGGCGGCCCCACCGAAACCCACCACCTGCTGGGTCAGATCCGGCAGCGGCAGAGTCATCGGGAACAGGCAACGCTCCGTTTCCCGCACCTGCTCCACCTGGATGCCCCGGTGGGCCAGCCGTTGGTGCAGACGCCGCTCCAGCAGGTCGAACGAGAGCGGCGGGGCGAGGGCGAGGGAGGTTTCCTCCACGAAGAACTCCCCCTGCCCCAGGTCCATCGCGTAGAGGAAGGTGGGCGGCTCCAGCCGCTCCTCTGCCTTGAGGTGATCGTTGCGGTAATCCATCAGCACGAACTGCCCTTCCGCCACAGGGTCGGCGGAGAAGCGGCCCACGAGGCCGAAGGCGGCCTGCTGGGCGACCGGGCCGCGCTCGGGGCGGCGGACGAACACCGGCGCATGGCCACTGGCATCCACCACCAGCCGGGCCGTCAGGCTGGTGCCCTCGGCGGTGGTGACCACCGAGCTGTGGGACTCATGGCGGATGGCCGTCGCCTGGCCGCGATGCCAGCGGAGTTGTCCGGCGCAGGCCTCGAGCCAGTGCCGCTGCAGCCGCTGGCGATCGAAGAGGCCGTAGTCGTGATGCAGGGCCAGGGGGCCCGCCCCGAAATCGGCCACGCAATCCGACCAGCGATGCCCGAGCAGATCGCCGAGGCCGAGGGCATCGAGTTCCCGGCCCCAGATGCCATAGGTGTTCTGCCAGGGGCTGAGCGGATCGGTGGCGGCCAGGGCCTCCACCTCCAGCCCCTGTCGGCACAGTTCGGCGCCGATGGCCAGAGCGGCCGGGCCGGAGCCGATCAGCAGGACGTCGGCGCTCAGCTGTCTTCCTCGCCGGTCAGTTCCGCGGCTTCATCGGTGCGTTCCATGGGTTCGCCGGTGGGCGCCACGCTTTCGGCGGTGAGGGCCAGGGTGTCGCTGACAGGCTCCAGCGTTTCGCTGCCGTCGTCTTCGGCGGCAGGCGGCACCAGCACCACTTCCGTGAGCCGGTCGCCGGCATCGAGCCGCTGCAGCTTCACCCCCGTGGCGGCCCGTGACTGCTGCGGAATGGCGTCGGAGGGCATCCGCACGATCACCCCCTTTTCGCTGACCAGCATCAGCTCTTCGCCGGAGCCGAGCACCTTGAGCCCCACGAGTACATCACCATCGCGACGGAATTTGATCGCGCGCAGCCCCAGACCGGCGCGCCGCTGCAGGCGGAACTGGTTCACCGGGACCCGCTTGCCCAGGCCACTGGCGGAGGCCACCAGCACCCAGGGTCCTTCGCTCACCGCCACTTCGGCGTCGGCATCCCCATCGGCTTCGTCGCCGTCCTCCTCCGCGCTGCTGCTGGCGATGCGGTCGGCCAGCTCGGCCGGCAGCACATCCATGCTCACCAGTTCGTCGCCGGCGCGCAGTGCCATCGCCCGCACGCCGCGGGCGGTGCGGCCCAGCGGACGCAGTTCCCCGTCGGTGAGGCGGAAGTGGATCGTCATGCCCCTGAGCGAGCCGATCAGCACGCTGTCGCCCGGCAGGGCCAGACGCACCCAGCGCAGGGCGTCGCCTTCCTCCAGCCCGATCGCGATCAAGCCATTGGAGCGGATGTTGGCGAAGGCCGAAAGACGGGTGCGCTTGATATAGCCGCCGCTGGTGAGCATCAGCAGCTGCACGTTGTCTTCGAAGGCGCTGACCGCGAGCAGCGTGGTGATCTGCTCTTCCCGTGGAATCGGCAGCAACTGCACCACGGGGGTTCCCTTGGCAGCGCGGCTGCCCACCGGGATGCGATAGGCGGGCACGGCATACACCACGCCCCGGTCGCTGAACAGCAGCAGGGTGTCATGGTCGTTGCAACTGATGAACAGCCGCACCGCTTCTTCTCCCTGGCTGCGGGTGCCGGCCTTGCCACGGGTGCCGCGGCTGGTGGCCTCGAATTCGCTCACCGGCATGCGCTTGAGGTAGCCGTTCTCGGTGAGTAACACCACCGAGCGCTCATTGGCGATCAGGTCGATGTCCTCGAGGCCGCCTTCGAGATCGAGGATCTCGGTGCGACGGGGGGAGTCGTAGCGGGCGCGGATCTTGCCGATCTCCTCCCGGATCAGGCCCAGCACCCGTTCACGCCGGCCAAGGATGTCCTTGTAGTCGGTGATCTTGGCCACCAGATCCTCGTGCTCGAGCCGGATCTTGTCGGCTTCCAGCGCGGTGAGCCGGCGCAGCTGCATCTGCAGGATGGCGTCCGCCTGGATCTCGCTGAGGCCGTGGCGCTCCTGCAGCTGTTGCCGTGCTGTGGCGGTGTCGGCGGCGGCGCGGATCAGGGCGATGATCGGATCGAGCTGCTCGAGCGCCAGCAGCAGGCCCAGCAGGATGTGGTCGCGCTCTTCGGCCTTGCGCAGCAGATAACGGGTGCGTCGCTCGATCGTTTCGATGCGGAAATCGAGGAACACCTGCAACATGCGCCGCAGGGTGAGCAGGATCGGCTCCCCATTCACCAGCGCCAGCATGTGGGCGGAGAAGTTGCACTGCAGCGGCGTGAGCTTGAACAGGTTGTTCAGCACAACCTGCGGATAGGCATCACGCCGCAGTTCGATCACGATGCGCATGCCATCGCGATCGCTTTCGTCGCGGATGTCGGAGATGCCTTCGAGCTTCTTGTCGTTCACCATCTCGGCGATGCGCTCGATCATCGCCGCCTTGTTGGTTTGATAAGGAAGCTCAGTGATGATCACCGCATCCCGATCTGGCCGACCGGGGACTTCAAGTGTTTCGATCGCCGCGACACCGCGCATGGTGATCGATCCTCGGCCTGTGAGATAGGTTTCACGGATGCCGCTGCGGCCGAGAATCTGGCCGCCGGTGGGGAAATCCGGGCCGGGAATGATCGCCATCAGCGAGCGATCGTCCACCTCGGGATTGTCGATCAGGGCCAGCAGCCCATCGATCAATTCCGTGAGGTTGTGGGGCGGAATGTTGGTGGCCATGCCCACCGCGATCCCTGAGGACCCATTGAGCAGAAGATGAGGAACCCGCGCCGGCATCACGGTGGGTTCCTGCTGTGATCCATCGAAGTTGTCGATGAAATCGACCGTTTCCGCCTCGATGTCCTCCAGCAGGCTGTCAGTGGTAAGGGCCTGCAGCCGCGATTCCGTGTACCGCATGGCCGCCGGTGGGTCGTTGTCGACCGAACCGAAGTTGCCGTGCCCATCAATCAGGGGCATGCGCATGGAGAAGTCCTGGGCCATGCGCACCAGGGCGTCGTACACGGCGGTGTCGCCGTGGGGGTGGTATTTGCCGAGCACTTCGCCCACCACACGGGCGCATTTCCGGTAAGGCCTGTCGCTGGTGAGGCCGAGTTCGTACATCGCATAGAGAATGCGTCGATGCACCGGCTTGAGGCCATCGCGGGCATCGGGCAACGCCCGGCCCACGATCACGCTCATCGCATACTCCAGATAGGAGCGCGACATTTCGTTTCGCAGGTCGGTTTGGATGATCCGCCCGTCGGACTCGCCGGGTCCTGTTGGGTCCGCCATCTCTCACCACTTATCCGTGAGCCACTTTAATCGAGGCCCAGCCGCCTTGTTCGGTTCCGGTTTCCGACGCCCTCCTCAGCCTTGATCCGGCCGCCGATGTCCCTGGCTCCCCGCAGCGAAGCCGATCTCCAGCAGCGCCAGCGCAGCGGTGATCTGCGCGTGCTTGCTGCCGCCGATTTCCGGGTGCTGGTGGCGACAGGCGGCCTGGAAGCGGCCTACGCCGCCACCGACGTGGTGGTGGCCGCCAATGCGGAGTTCACCGACCAGGCCACGTTGCAGCTCAGCCTCGGGCCGGTGGATCCGCCTCTGCGCATCCGTGAGGCCCGGCTCGACGGGGTGCTCGCCCAGGGGGCGGGTGGCACCGCGGGCCTGTGTCTGCCGATCGGCGGCGGGCTGGGCGAACCGCTGCGCCAGGGGGGCGCCCAGGTGCTGGATGCCCTGCTGGCCGGCCTTGAACTGGAGCTGACACTCACCGGTGAGGCCACCGCCTCCCACCCGCGCCGCGAATACCGGGGCCGCCTCTCGCTGGAGCGCCTGGGCGGAGCACGCCTGCTCCTGCATCGTGCCATCGCCGAAAACGGGGTGGTGGCGGTGAGCAGCGCAGAGGGAGTGGTGCGCAGCCCGTACGGACCCCTGCTCGGTCCCTACGGCAACGCCCTGTACAGCAGTTCGGGAAGCAGCAGTATCGGGCTCACCATGCCCTCACTGGCCTGGCTCGGTCCGGGGTCGCCCGTGCTGGTGGCTGGGGCGGTGGGCTGGGTGATCGGGGCCGGCCATGGGCATCAGCCCGGCACGCGGCGGCTGCCCAGCGGGCATGCGCGCACTCCAGGGGCGGTCGCGGCCGTGAGCGTCGACCTGCACGGGCTGCGGCCCGAATGGATCCGCGCCTGTTTCTTCGAGGGACACGGCAGTGCCCTGATGGTGCCGATCGCCGTTCCCGTGCCCCTGCTCGATCTCGCCGTGGCCCGCCGGGCGTCGATCGGCGACGACCAGCTGGAAGCGCCCGTGCTCGATTTCTCGATCCCGCGCCGTATTCGCCCCGGGTTCGGTTTTGTGCCCTACAGCCACTTGCTGGCGGGCAAGATCCAGGTGGATGGTCGCCGCATCCCCTGCGCGCCGGCCCACAGCCCGCGCCTGGCCCGGGAGATCGGCACCTGCCTGATCGAGCTGCTGCGGCAGGGACGCTTCCCGCTGCGCGGCCCGCTGGAGCCGCTGTCGGCGCGCCCGGGCCTGATCCCTCTGGAGGGCTGATCGCCCTGCCAGGGGCTGCTGTGCCGGCCTGCTGCAACGGTCTGCCGAAGCGAGGCCTCGCCCTGCCGGAAGCGCCGTAGGCTCCCGGTGCGGTTTTTCTGGCAGTCGATGACCGAGCCTTCCGCTTCCTCCAACGCGCCGTTCCTTCCCGGTGAGCAACCGCCGGCGCACGAGCCCGTCGGGGAGGTCGCCGCTCCCATGCCCACCAGCGGGGAGCACGGCGTTGCCGACCCCGCTGATCTGCCCCCAGCCGACCCCGCCGCTGTCGTTGGCGCGGATGCTGATGCCGCGCCCATGTGGCACTCGGCCCCGGAGCCGATGCTGCAGCCTGAACCGCTGACCCAGCCTGTGGCGGCAGTGGAGGCTGAAGTCTCTCCTCTCCTGCCCACGGGCGCGCCCGTGGATTCGGTGGTTGGCTCCCAGCCGGCTCCGGTTGATGCGTCGCCAGCTGCAGACCCGGTGAACGCTGCCGCGTTTGCTGCAGCACCTACTGGAGCAGGTGGCCAAGCCTCTGACGAACCGCCTGCCACGCCCGCCGAGCTCCTGCCGGAGCCCACACCAGCCCCCACACCTGAACCCGCTGTGGCGGCCACCGTGCATGTGCCGGCCGCACCGGACACCGCTGAGGGCGGTGGCGAATGGGACCTGCTGCTGGCCAAGCTGCGCGAATGGATCGGCAGTGGACGCCTCCAGCAGATGCTGGTGCAGTACCAGGGGCCCTTGCGTGCGGTTGCTCTGGCGCTTGCCCTGGTGCTGGTGCTGCGCCTCTACGGCGCCGTGATCGGCGCGATCGACAGCCTGCCCCTGCTGCCGGGTCTGCTGGAGCTGGCCGGGGTGATCTGGCTGAGCCGCTTTGCGGCCACCCGCCTGGTGCGCAGCAGCGACCGTCAGGAACTGATCGCATCACTGGAGCAGCGTTGGCGCGCATTCCGCGGCAACGACTGAGGCCGCCCGTCGGGCTGGGCCGTGCTGGATCTGGAGGCTGACAGGCCTGTTGATAGCTTGGCCCGACTGCGACGACCATCCACCGGTGACCATTCAGTTAGGCGGGAAGCGCACCGTCCGTCGTGCCTACGGGATCGACGAGATCGCTCTGGTTCCCGGAGGTCGCACGGTCGACCCGGAGGTCACCGACAGCCGCTGGAGCCTCGGAGGCATCGACCGCGAGATTCCGATCATCGCCAGCGCGATGGACGGGGTGGTGGATGTGGCGATGGCCGTTGAGCTCTCCCGCCTCGGCTCACTGGGGGTGCTCAACCTCGAAGGCGTCCAGACCCGCTACGAAGACCCCAACCCTGCGCTCGACCGCATTGCGGCGGTGGGCAAAGAGGATTTCGTTCCCCTGATGCAGGAGCTGTACAGCCAGCCCGTGCAGGAAGAGTTGATCCGTCGGCGCATCGCCGAGATCCGCGAACAGGGCGGTATCGCCGCAGTCAGTGCCACCCCTGCGGCAGCGCTGCGCTTCGGCAAGGCTGTGGCGGAAGCCGGTGCTGATCTCTTCTTCGTGCAGGCCACGGTGGTGTCCACCGAGCACATCGGCCCGGAGGGCCGCGAGCGGCTCGATCTCGCCACCCTTTGCCGCGACATGGGCGTGCCGGTGGTGATCGGCAACTGCGTCACCTACGACGTGGCCCTGGAGCTGATGCGCGCCGGTGCCGCCGGGGTGCTGGTGGGCATCGGCCCCGGTGCCGCCTGCACCTCCCGCGGGGTGCTCGGGGTGGGCATCCCCCAGGCCACCGCTGTCGCCGACTGCGCCGCCGCCCGCGACGATTACGAGCGGGAAACCGGGCGCCGTGTGCCGGTGATCGCCGACGGCGGCATCGTCACGGGCGGCGACATCTGCAAGTGCATCGCCTGCGGAGCCGATGCCGTGATGATCGGCTCGCCGATCGCGAGGGCGGCCGAAGCACCGGGCCGCGGCTTCCATTGGGGCATGGCCACACCGAGCCCGGTGCTGCCCCGCGGCACCCGCATCAGCGTCGGCACCACGGGCAGCCTCGAGAAGATCCTGCGTGGCCCCGCCAGCCTCGATGACGGCACCCAGAATCTGCTGGGCGCGCTCAAGACATCGATGGGCACCCTGGGCGCCCGCACCCTGCGTGAGATGCAGCAGGTGGAGGTGGTGGTCGCCCCTTCCCTGCTCACCGAAGGCAAGGTGTACCAGAAGGCCCAGCAGCTGGGCATGGGCAAGTAGAGCCCTTTTAGAGCCCTTTCGCATTGCCCGATTCGCTGCGGACTTTCCGGCGGTTTTCCAGCAATGAGACGCCGCTGGACAGGCCGAGACGGGGGCTAGTCTCGTGCCGTGGGGGCTACGGCTCGCACACTCCTCACACCACCCCGCCCGGCGCGTCCGGGCATTTTCTCTTCCAACGTTCGGTGGCGGTTCCGGGAATGATGCCAAGGCCGTTGCTACATTGGCAAAACCTTGTCCCTCCCTCGAATGTCCAGCGCCACTGCCGTCACCGACGCCTCTTTTGAGCTGGATGTGCTCAAGAGTGATGTGCCCGTGCTGGTGGACTTCTGGGCTCCCTGGTGTGGTCCCTGCCGCATGGTCGCTCCGATCGTCGATGAAATCGCCAAGGAATTCGAGGGCCGTATCAAGGTCTTCAAGCTCAACACCGACGAAAACCCCAACGTCGCCAGCCAGTACGGCATTCGCAGCATTCCCACCCTGATGGTCTTTAAGGGTGGTGTGAAAGTCGACACCGTCGTTGGTGCCGTGCCGAAGAACACCCTCTCCGGCACCATCACCAAATACCTCTGAGTTCTTCCCTCGCCCCTCCCGGCGTGTTGTCGCAGCCTGCCTCCGCCGCCACGCCGGATCCACGTCCTTCGCTCTCCACGGCGGCGGAACCCTCAGTCGGCTCCACTCCGCCGCCCTTCAGTGTCGGCCAGCCAGAGGCAGAGAGAGCGTGGGAGCATCAAGCCCCAGAGCTCAGCAACCACCCCCAGCGGCTGCTGATCGATCGGTCGATCGCCACCTTGATGCGGATCGCCGGTAGCGGCGCCGATGGTGAAGATTGGGGGCTGATCAGTGGCACGCTTCAGGACATCCAGCAGGCGCTGCAGATGTTCGAGCAGCACCGGCGCACCCGCAAGGTCACGGTCTTCGGCTCAGCCCGCACCGCCCCGGGCACCCCTTGCTACAGGCTCAGCGAAGAATTGGCCGGCCGTGCCATCGCGGCAGGTTTCGATGTGATCACCGGCGCTGGTGCCGGTGTGATGGAGGCGGCCAATCGTGGTGCCGGCAGCGAGCACGGTTTCGGCCTGAACGTGCAGTTGCCGTTCGAGCAGCAGCCCAATCCCTACATCGCCGGTCGTAGCGATCGCCTGGTCGACTTCCGCTACTTCTTCACCCGCAAGCTTTTCTTCCTGCGCGAGTGCGATGCGCTGGTGGTGCTGCCGGGAGGTTTCGGCACGCTTGATGAATTGTTCGAGTCGCTGACGCTCATCCAGACCGGCCGCATTGCTCCGATTCCCGTGGTGCTGCTGGCCCCTCCCGGTGATCCCTTCTGGACCAACTGGCAGCACACGGTCCGCCACGACCTGATCGATCGTGGGCTGGTGAGTGAGGCGGATGCTGCCCTCTTCTGCGAAGCCAGCAGCGCCGCCGAGGCGATGGTGCAGATTTGCCGCTTCTACCGCGTGTTTCATACAGCCAGGCTGGTGGATGATCGCCTTGAGCTGCTGCTGCACGCCCCGCTCACGCCTGCGCAGCTGGCTGTGCTGAACCAGCGTTTCGCTGATCTGCTGGACAGCGGGCAGATCGAGCACGATGAAGTCTGCGATCTTTCCGATCAGCTCCGCCCTTCGCTGCGCTTCGATTTCAACGACCGCAAGGTGGGCCGGCTCTATCAGCTGATCGAGCATCTCAACGGTCTCGACATTCAGGGCGCGCCGGAACCGCACCACCCAGAACAACGTCGCTGTACCTTCACTTCCTGATGGCCCTTCTTCTCTTTCTTCCTCCCCCAGTTCTTCTGCCGGGGGCACATCGGCTGCTGACTGATCCCCTGCAGCTTCTGCTGCTCAGGACACAGCTGCCGGCGTTTCGCTCGCCTTCACTGGAGAGTCCGCTGCCATGAGCCGGATCGGATTGATCGATTACGGCATGGGCAACCTCCATTCCGTGCGCCGCGCGATCGAGCGCCTCGGTGCCGAGGTGGTGCCCGTGCAGGACGCTGCCGCGATGCAGGCCTGCCATGCCTTGATCCTGCCGGGCGTGGGCGCGTTCGACCCCGCCATGCAGCGGCTGGAGCAGGCGGATCTGATCGAACCGCTCAAAGGTTGGTGTGGCTCCGGTGGACGCCTGCTGGGGATCTGCCTGGGGCTGCAGTTGCTGTTCGAGAGCAGTGAGGAGGGGGAGCGCGAGGGCCTGGGTCTGCTGGCCGGACGGGTGCGGGCCCTGCCGCGCACGCCCGATCACCCGATTCCTCACATGGGCTGGGCGCCGCTGTTGCCGGGCGCGCCATCACCGCTGCTGCCAGCGGACCAGCCGCCTGCCTGGGTCTACTTCGTGCATTCCTTCGCCGCCGATCCCTCGGAGGCCGCCTGCATCACCGCCCAGGTGGACTACGGCGATGCCCGGGTCACGGCCGCGGTCTGGCAGCAGAACGTGGCGGCCTGTCAGTTCCACCCGGAGAAATCCGGGCCGGTGGGTCAGCGTATGTTGCGCCGCTGGCTGGGCTGGGTGGAGAACGCCGCCGCATGACCCTGCGGATCAGTGGCGGCCGCCGGCTGATCAGCCCAGCGGGTTCGGCGGCCAGACCCACCACCTCGCGGGTGCGGCTCGCGGTGATGAACCTGCTAAGCGCGCGGCTGGAGGGAGCGCGCTGGCTCGATCTCTGCTGCGGCAGTGGGGTGATGAGCTGCGAAGCGCTGCAGCGCGGTGTGGCGGCGGTGGTGGCGGTGGATCAGGACCGGGGGATGGCGGCCACGGCTCGGACCAACCTGGAAACGGTGCGTGCGGGGCTGAGGCGGCCGGTGACGGTGGAGGTGCTCTGCCGGCCGTTGCCGCGCTGGCTGGAGGGTGGTGGCGCCTGCCGTACGGCTGGCGGGCCGTTCGATCTGATCTATGTGGATCCGCCCTACGGCGCGGGGCTGCACCAGCCGATCGCAGCAGCCGTGCTTCAGCACGGTTGGATGGCCGCTGGCGGGTTGTTGGTCTGGGAGTGCGGTAGCGGCCGTGTGCCTGAAGCACCGCCCGGCTGGGAGCTGAGCCAGCAACGCCGCTACGGCAGCTCGGAAGTGGTGGTGCTGAGGCCCCTTAGCCAGCAAGAGAGCCCCGCAGAATCCTCAATGGAACAGGGTCCAGCGGAGCGCCTTTGAGGGGCTGCGAGTGATGGCCTGGGAGTCCCGGACCCGCTGGCCTCCTGAGCCAGTGGTCTGATCACCTGCTGGCCTCATGACCAGCTTGAAGGATGTTCAGGCAGGCCAGTCGCTTGGTTCAGGCAAGCAGCGCCGGTTCAGCCGCCGAGGGCGCTGCCACGGCGGTACTGGTTCCAGGCCGCCACGAACAACCCCAACAGGGTGACGGGAATCAGGCCCAGCACGATGCCGCAGAGCAGGGGTTCGATCATGGAGAGCCAGCCACACAGAAGTGACGCAATTGTTTCACGTCTGCGGCAGTGTGGTGGGAGCAGCGTGGCGTTCCTTGACAGGTGATCTGACCCCGACAACGGCTCCTGAGGGGGCAGCGGAGGCCACCTTTCGCCGTCAGGGTCTGATCACAGCGATGGCGCTGATGGCGGCTGCTGCCTGCGCGCTGCTGGCCCTGGGGCTGCTCCCCTCCATCCAGGGCGACCCCTACACCCGCCAGACCCTGGATCTGGTCGGCTCGGCCGATCGCGGCAGCCGGCTGTTCCTGATCAACTGCGCCGGTTGTCATGGCATTGCCGGCCAGGGGCTGGTGGGCCCGAGCCTGCATGGCGTCACCCAGCGCAAGAACGACCGCCGGCTCGTGCAGCAGGTGGTGAGCGGCCGCACTCCGCCCATGCCCCGTTTTCAGCCTGATCCCCAGGCCATGGCCGACCTGATCGCCCATCTCCACGCACTGGCGTGACGGCCCCTGCGCCCGCTCCCTGCCCACCGGTGGTGGTGTTGGTGGAACCTGCTGGGCCTCTGAATGTGGGCAGCGCTGCCCGCCTCTGCGCCAATTTCGGCATCGTCGAGCTGCGCCTGGTGGCGCCCCGCTGCGATCACCTCGGCGATGAAGCCCGCCGCATGGCCGTGCATGCCCAGCCGCTGCTGGAGCGGGCCGTTGTGTTTCCCGCTCTGGCCGCCGCCATCGCCGATTGTCGCCGCGTCGTGGCCGCCAGTGGCCGGCCGGAGGCGGCACCGGTGGCCGTGGTGGACCCGCCCGAGGCTTTTGCCTGGCTGGCGGCGGGTGACGGAGAAGGCGATGGCGACGGGGCCTCAAGTGCGGCCCGCGGCCCCGGCGGCTCCCGTGGTCCCGACAGCCCTGGCCGCCCCCACAGCCCTGCGGATGCCCCTGGCCCGGCGACGGTGCCGAAGGTGGCTGCCCTCGTGTTCGGCCGCGAAGACCGGGGACTGAGCAATGACGAACTCCTGCAGGCCGGACGGGTGCTGCGCATCGCCGCCGATCCCGGCTACACCTCGCTCAACCTGTCCCATGCGCTGGCCATCGTGTTGCACGAGTGGCACCGGTTCCACGCCCGCCCGCCTGGTCCAGGCCCCGGGCCCATCACGGTGCTGCCCACACCGGCGCGCCGCGCCGACTTGGAGGCTGCGCTGGCTGATGCCCAGGCGCTACTGCTGGAGGTGGGCTTTCTGCTGCCGCACACGGCCCATGCCCGCATGGCCAAGGTGCGAGGCCTGCTGCAGCGGGCCCAGCTCGATGCCGATGAAGTGGCCATGGTGCGCGGCATGGTCCGGCAGCTGCGCTGGGCCACCGATCGCCGGACCCCTTAACGTCCTGCCAACCCTTTTCGTTTGTCTGTGCGCTCGGGCCGCCCCCCCCGATCCGGATCCACCGGCTGGTTCCAGCCCCTGGCTCTGGTGCTGCGATTGCTGGTGATGGGCGTCGGTCTCGGCGTCATCACCGGCACGGTGCTGAAACAGCTCGCCCCCCGGATGGCCCAAGGAGCGATGGACACGCCGCGCATGGGAGCTGCCACCACGCCGGTGTCGCCCCTGCAGCAGGGCATCCCGCTGGGCAGTTTCGAACCGCGCAAGGAGCTCACGGCTCTCAGCGCCCGCTGGAAGGCCCTGGCGGCGGCCCAGAAGGACCTCAAGGTGGGAGGGTTCCTGCTGGTGCTTGATGACGGCCGCTTCGCCCAGCTGAATCCCGACACGCCCCTGCCTGCCGCCAGCTCGATCAAGACCCCGATCCTGCTGGCGGCGCTTGAGGACCTCGACCGCGGCAAGTTGCGCTGGGGCGAACCCCTGCCACTCACCAAGGAGGTGGTGGGCGGTGGTGCCGGCTGGATGGCCAATCGTCCGCTCGGCACCCGTTTCCCCTTCTACGAAGCGGCCACCGAGATGATCCGCGTCAGCGATAACAGCGCCACCAATCTGCTGATCAAACGGGTGGGCGGGAAGCTGGCCATCAATGCCCGCTTCCAGGCGCTTGGCCTTCCTGCCACCGTGGTGAACAACTGGCTTCCCGATCTGGAGGGCACCAACACCACGAGCCCCCACGACCTCGCCCGTTCCATCGCCCTGGTGGATACCGGCGCCAAGCTCAGTCCACGGGCACGGGATCACTTCCGCACGATTCTGGGCACCTCCCGCACCAATACCCTCCTGCCCGCCGGGGTGCTCAAGGGGATCGGTGGCGATTCCAGCGACCCCGACAGCGAACTGCTCGCCCGCGGCATCACCGTGCTCAACAAGACCGGCGACATCGGCATCGCCTACTCCGATGCCGGACTGATCGAACTGCCCAACGGTCAGCGGGCCGTGGCGGCCTTCATGGTCAAGGGCCCTTTCAACGATCCCCGCTCCACCGAACTGATCCGGGCGATGGCCGCGGCCATGAGCGAAACCCTGATCGGCCGTTCCCCTGCTCCCACCCCGCGATGAATCCGCAAGCTCCCCGCAACCGCCGCTGTCGGTGGCTGAGCTCCCTGCTGCCAGCTGTTGCCGGTGGCGCCCTGGCGCTGGGCGCCAGTGGCGGGGCCGCCGCCGCCGAACCGCTGACCACTCTGGCAGCCACTCCCGCGGCCAAGCCCGCTGCGGCTCCTGCACCCGCCCCCGCTGCGGCTCCCACCACCGTGCTGCGGCCCCAGCAGGTGCGGCCGCTGCCCGGAAAGCTGGATCAGGTGCCGTTGATCAATGACAACAACCCCGAGCTGATCACGGCGCCCGGCATCCTGCTCTCCACCTTCGATGGGGCCGCCACCCTGGGCGGGCAGCCTCTCGGTGTGCCGGCGGCTCACCTCAACCGTCCCCTGAAGGGCCGCTTCGATCTGTTCAGCCATCACGTTTATGCCGGACGGCCCGAAACCGTGGATTCCACCCTCTGGCTGGGGGTGGTGGCGGCACCCAGCGGCCCGCGGCCGGTGCGGCTGCAGTTGATCAGCGGTTCCACGGCGCTGTCGCAGGCCACCGACCCGAAGCAGGCGGACGCCCCCTTCCTGCCCCTGCCGGCTCTGGTTCCCCACGACGGCACCTCCGCGTTTTCCGGCCCCGGCAGCCGGGTGGCGGCTGAACTGCTGCAGCAGCGCCGCAGCCCTGAGATTCCGGCCCAATGGCAGCTGCCGGCCGGAGAACTCACCACCCTGGTGGCAGTGCCGATCCCGGTGCGCGGCCTCGACCCCCTGCTCAACGGCCGCAACCTGCAGCTGCGGTTGGTGAGCGACGGGCCGGTGCAGGTCGCCACCCTGGCCGCCTTCGGCGGTGACCAGCCCCCATCGGACGCCACCTGGCTGGAGCTGTTGCGGGGCGGGCTCAGCCCCAAGGAGCACCAGCCCACTCCGCGCGGCGCCAAGGGGCGGATCATCTATTCACGGGTCAGTGGCGTGCAGCTGGGCAGCCGTTGGACCGGCACGCTCACCGATCCCGGCAGCCCGGTGCTGTCGGTGCGCAGCGCCCCGGTGTCGTGGCCGATCGCCGGGCTGGAGCTGGGCACCCTTGGCACCGGCCAGGTGCAGACCGCCGAGCTCGATCCCTTCTATCCCGGCACTGCCTGGGCCGCCCATGGCAACTACGGCGTCGAGTACGACCTGCGCCTGCCGCTGCGGAACGACAGCGACCAGCCGAGCGTGCTTTCGCTGGCGCTGGAGTCGCCCCGCAAGACGGACAAGCCGCTGGGGGGGTTGAGCTTCAACGCCACCGAGGCCCGGCCGGTCATGTTCCGCGGCACCGTGGAGGTGAGTGGCCTCGACGATCCTCAGGGCCGGCGGATGGGCCGGCGCTGGTTCCACCTGGTGCAGCGCCAGGGGCAGCAGGGGCCTGAGCTGGGCCGCGTTCGGCTCCAACCTGGAGAGCGGCGGGAGCTGCGCGTGCGCTTGGTCTCCCCGGCTGATGCCCCCCCCCCCCAGGTGCTCACCCTGCTGCCGGTGCCCGCCGCTCCGGCGGAAACCTCAGCTGTGAAACAATCCGAACCCGTGCCGAGCTGTCGTCCGTGAGTCAGACCCGCAAGCGCAGGGTGTTCCCCTTCACCGCCATCGTCGGCCAGGAGGAGATGAAGCTCGCCCTGCTGCTGAACGTGATCGATCCCCGCATCGGCGGCGTGATGATCATGGGCGACCGGGGCACGGGCAAGTCGACCACCATCCGCGCTCTGGCCGATCTGCTGCCAGCCATCCCGGTGGTGGCCGGCGACCCCTACAACAGCTCTCCCACCGACCCCGACCTGCAGAGCAGCGAGGTGCGCGCGCGGGCCGAATCCGGCGAGACCCTGCCGGTGGAACCTCGCCAGGTGCCGATGGTGGACCTGCCGCTGGGTGCCACCGAAGACCGTCTCTGCGGCACGATCGACATCGAGAAAGCCCTCAGCGAGGGCATCCGGGCGTTTGAGCCGGGCCTGCTGGCCAAGGCCAACCGCGGTCTGCTCTACGTCGATGAGGTGAACCTGCTCGACGACCACCTGGTGGACGTGCTGCTCGACTCGGCCGCCTCGGGCTGGAACACGGTGGAACGGGAAGGCGTGAGCGTGCGGCACCCGGCGCGTTTCGTGCTGATCGGCTCCGGCAACCCGGAGGAAGGGGAGCTGCGGCCCCAGCTGCTCGATCGCTTCGGCATGAGCGTGGAGGTGCGCACCGTGCGCGATCCCGAGCTACGCGTGCAGGTGGTCGACCAACGCACCGGCTTTGATGCCGACCCCGAGGCCTTCAGTGCCCAGGTGCAGGACGTTCAGGAGGCCCTGCAGGCCAGGGTGGTGGAGGCCCAGAACCGGTTGCCGTCGGTGGTGATCGACGACGACCTGCGGGTGCGCATCTCGGCGGTGTGCGGCGAACTGGATGTGGATGGTCTGCGCGGCGACATCGTCACCAACCGGGCGGCCCGGGCCCTGGCCGCCTTTGAGCACCGCAACGAGGTCACCGACGACGATGTGGCCCGGGTGGTGGCCTGCTGCCTGCGCCATCGCCTGCGCAAGGATCCACTGGAGCAGATCGACACAGGCGATCGGGTGATCAAGGTGTTCTGCAAGGTGTTTGAGCGGCCTGAGCCAAGCGACCGCAACGGTTTCGAACTGGCCCTTGCGGCCTGAGCCTGTCGGCTGCTCAACTCCCGCAGGGCGCGGATAATTCGCCCCATGCGCATCCTCGGTATCGATCCTGGTCTCGCCCGTGTCGGCTACGGCGTGATCGAGTCCGGCCCGCCCCAGCGGATGCTCGACTGCGGCATGATCCAGACCCTTCCTGGCCGCTCCGATGGCGCGCGGATGGTGGAGATCGCCCGTGACCTGCGCTGGCTGGTGCGGCGCTGGCGCCCGGAGCTGGCGTCGGTGGAGAAATTCTTCTTCTACCGCTCCAGCACCACGATTTCGGTGGTACAGGCCCGGGGCGTGGTGATCATGACCCTGGCGCGGCTGCAGGTGCCGGTGGTGGAGTTTCCGCCGATGCAGGTGAAGCTGGCGCTCACCGGTTCGGGCCATGCCGGCAAGGAGGAGGTGCTCGACGCCGTGATGCGCGAACTGTCGCTGGATCACCCCCCACGCCCCGACGACGCTGCCGATGCCCTAGCTGTGGCGCTCACTGGCTGGTTTCAGCGGTGAAGCAGCCCGCTGCCGGTGGTGCTGCTCCCGCTGACGCTGTGGCCAGTGGGGCAGGTGCCGACAAGGCAGCCCTGCGGAGCCACTGGCGGCAGCAGCGCTTGGCCCTGCTGATGGAGGCGCACCCTGCCCTGCAACAACAGGCCGTTGCGGCGCTGGCTCCCTGGCTGGATCGCCCGCAGCGGTTGGGGCTCTACTGGCCCCTCCGCGGCGAAGCGGACCTGAGGCCGCTTCAGGAGCTGGGATCGGCTTCGCTCGCCCTGCCGGGGGTGCGGCCGGCAGCGGGCCTGGAAGGAGACCCGGCCGCAGGAGCGTCGGGGAGGGGCGCCGCCGCACTTCATTACGTCGCCTGGAACCCGGGCGCGCCGCTGCTCCCTGATCACTGCGGCATCCCGGCCCCACAGGGGCCCAGCCTCGAGCCCAGCGCCCTGGGCCTGCTGCTGGTGCCGGCGCTGGCCTTCGACCGCCGCGGCTTCCGGCTGGGTTCGGGCGGCGGCTGGTACGACCGCTTGCGGCAGCACCCGGCCTGGCGCTCCGTGCCGGCTGTGATCGTGGCGCCCTACGGCTGTCTGGTGGAGGCCCTGCCCACCGACCCCTGGGACATTCCCTTCGACGGATGGCTGAGCGAGCGGGGCCTGGAATGGTTGCAACCTGTTGAGTGATGACCACCCCAGCCCGCCTGACGGGGCTGCATTTGCCAGGATCCCCGCAGTTGAAGCCTTCCTGTGGTGCTCTCCTCGGATTCGTCCGCTCAACCGCCAATGGGCCTGTTGCAGCCTGCGGTGGCCCGGATGGATGCCGATGGCACCAGTGGTCGGCGCCTTTCCCCAGCGCTGCGCGCCGGAACCGCCGCAGCGGCAGGCCGCACCGTGGCCGATCGCGTGATGGCCGCCGAGCTCGGTCACCGCTCCGAGCCCAGCGAGGCCCTCTCGATGATGGTGAGCTCGATGGTGCGGATGGTGCAGGCGGGCAAGGCCCATGCCGCCGGCAACCGCTGGTCGGCCTCCTGAACCCCACTTACGCTGGAATGCCTGGCCCTCCTGAAGCGCGGCCGGCCCTCCGCTGTTTGCTCAATCGCCCGTGACCTCCTGCCAACGCCTGGTCGTGCCATGCCTGGGAGCGGTGGCCCTGGCCCTGCTGCCGGTGGCAGCCCGGGCCCATGCCATCGAGAGCAGCCTCGATCAGCTCCGCTCCCTCAACGACTCCCTGCTGCTCGAGAGCCGCTTCTCCTCCGGTGAACCGGCGGCCGGAGCACAGGTGCGCGTGGTGCCGCCAGGAGGCGGCACGCCGGTGACGGTGGGCCAGCTGGATGCCGACGGCAAGCTGTCCTTCGTGCTGCCGAGCGGCGCAGATGGCACGTGGGAGCTCCAGGTCGACGACGGCCCCGGCCATCGCGACTTCCTCGACCTGACGGTGAAGAGCGGCCGCCCTCTGATCGACAGCCTCAGCGGCCGCCCGGCCGAGCCGACGGCGCCCTGGACCTCCCCCTGGCTGATCGGCACCGTGGTGCTGGGCGGCCTCGGCAGCGTCGGCGGGGTGATCGCCGGTCTGAGCGGCTGGTCCGCTGCGCGCCGTCGCCTTCGATGAGCGCCGGCACCGAAGCGCTCGATCGGATCGTTGAGCGACTGCGCGGCACCACTGACCCCAAGCGCCGCTACGCCTACGTGCTCTGGCTGGCCCAGAAGCTGGAGCCGCTGCCGGATGAGTTCCGCGTCGACCCCTTCAAGGTGAAGGGCTGCGTGTCGCAGGTGTACGTGGTGGGCGAGCTTCAGCAGGGGCGGCTGCACTGGCGTGGGGATTCCGATGCCCAGATCACCAAAGGGCTGCTGGCCCTGCTGATCGAAGCGCTCGAAGGCCTGACGCCTGAGCAGGCTGCCTCCGTTGATCCTGCCTTTCTGGCGGACACGGGCCTGCAGGCCAGCCTCACCCCATCGCGGGCCAACGGCTTCCTCAACATCTTCAAGATGATGCAGGCCCAGGCCCGCAGTCTTGCCGGCGGCGAGTCCAGCGCCGGTGCGGCTTCCGGCGCCGCCTCCTGATGACCAGCGGCGCCGGCCTGCAGGAGCAGCCGCGCTGCAGCCAGGTTTCTAGGCTCGGACGTTTCCAGGCGAGACAGGCATGACCATCGGCATCGGCTTGCTGGGTCTGGGCACGGTGGGAGCGGGCGTAGCCGCCATCCTGTCCGCCCCGGCGGGTCGCCATCCGCTGGTGGACCAGCTGCGGCTGCAACGGGTGGCTGTCAGGGATCTGAGCCGCCCGCGCCCGCTGGAGCTGGATCCGGCCCTGCTCACCACCGACCCCGAAGCGGTGGTGCAGGATCCGGCCGTCGACATCGTGGTGGAGGTGATGGGCGGACTCGAACCCGCCCGCAGCCTGATCCTCAGCGCCATCGCCGCCGGGAAATCGGTGGTCACGGCCAACAAGGCGGTGATCGCCCGCCACGGCCAGGAGATCGCCGCGGCGGCCGCCGCGCGGGGCGTGTACGTGCTGATCGAGGCCGCGGTGGGCGGCGGCATTCCGATCATCGAGCCGCTGAAGCAGTCGCTGGGTGCCAACCGCATCCAGCGGGTGAGCGGCATCATCAACGGCACCACCAACTACATCCTCACCCGCATGGCGGATGAGGGGGCCCTTTACGGCACGGTGCTGGCCGATGCCCAGGCCCTCGGCTACGCCGAAGCCGACCCGGCCGCCGATGTGGAGGGCGGCGATGCCGCCGACAAGATCGCCATCCTGGCGGGACTGGCCTACGGCGGCGGCGTCGAACGCTCCGCCATCCCCACGGAAGGCATCAGCGGCCTGCAGGCCAGAGATGTGAGCTACGCCGACCAGCTGGGATTCCGCGTCAAGTTGCTGGCGGTGGCGCAGAGCGAGGGCACCGATCCCGACGGCACCGAGCAGCTCGATGTGCGGGTGCATCCCACCCTGGTGCCGAAGGATCACCCACTGGCGGGGGTCAACGGCGTCAACAACGCCATCCTCGTGGAGGGGGATCCGGTGGGGCGGGTGATGTTCTACGGGCCTGGTGCCGGGGCCGGGCCCACTGCTTCGGCTGTGGTGGCCGACATCCTCAACATCGCCGGCATCCGCCAGGTGGGCGGCCCTTCCGCCGGGCTTGATCCGCTGCTGGCGGCCGGCAGCTGGCGCCGTTGCCGCCTGGTGGATCCCGCCGTCACCCGCCACCGCAATTACCTGCGCCTGCAGACCACCGACCAGGCGGGCGTGATCGGGCGGATCGGCAGTTGCTTCGGCCAGGAGGAGGTGTCGATCCAGTCGATCGTGCAGTTCCAGGCCTCCGGCGGGGAGGCTGAGATCGTGGTGATCACCCATGAAGTACAGGAGGCCCGTTTCCGTGCGGCGCTCACGGCGATCGCCGCCCTGCCCGACGTCAAGGCGGTGGCGGCCTGCCTGCGAACCCTCTGAGGCAATGATCCGCAAACCCTCTGCCGAGACATGCTGAGCGGCCTCACCTGATGGGAGTGATCAGCAGCACCGATCCTTCGGTCGCGATCCCCTCACCGGGATTTCTTAAGGTTCATAGCGAACGCCTTCCCCTCTCCAGCCCCGAAATGCTGTCGACACACGCCCCCACCACGGGCGACCCGCAGCGCCGTCAGGCCCCATCCCCCCTCGCCACCCCCCTCCCTACGGACACCCCTTCAATCCGCACCAGCCCGATGAGCCTCCACCAGGGTGATTGCATTCACCTCGCCTCGGATTCGAACCTGTACCAGGTGATCGCCGTGGATCCGCCCCACGACCGCTGCTGGGTGCGCCGCTGGCCCTTGGTGCGGGGGGGCTCCCCGGTGTTCGAGGTGTCCTTGCAGCAGGTTCACAACAGGCCGCCTTCCCTGGCCCTGAATGGCCAGCCGAGCCTTTGAATGGCCGCAGCGAGCGTCACCGCCCCCCATCGCCCCCTTTCCTGATCTGAAGCGCTGGCTGACGCTTCCCCTGGTGGGAATGCTGAGCCTGGGCCTGCTGTCCGCCTGCCAGCCCGTCCGTCCGGTGGACCGGCTGGTAGTGGCGGGGCGCAGCCGCATTGATTCGGTGGATCCGGCCGCCACCTTCAGCATCGGCGCGATGCAGCTGCTGAGCGCTCTGGGCGATCCCCTCTACGCGATCAGCCCCGACGGCGAGCTGCTGCCGCGCCTGGCCGTGGCGCCGCCCCGGCTCAGCGCCGATCGCCTCACCGCCTGGGTGCCGCTTCGTCAGGGCGTGCGCTTCCACGACGGCAGCCGCTTCGATGCCGCCGCCATGGTGTTCACGCTGGAGCGCTTCCTGGCGATCGGCAAGCTGAGTTACCTGCTGGGCGACCGGATCGTCTCGGTGCGGGCCAGTGGGCCCTACGAACTGGAGCTGCGCCTGCGGCGCCCGTTCACGGCCCTGCCCCAGCTGCTCACGGCGGTGAATCTCACGCCGCTGTCCCCCACGGCCTACCGGGCCCACGGCCGCCGCTTTCTGAACGAGCGCTTCGTGGGCACCGGGCCCTACCGGCTCACCTTCTTCAACGATCAGCAGCAGAGGCTGGAGCCCTTCGCCGACTACTGGGGGCCGAAGCCAGCCAATGGCGGCATCGATCTGGTGAACCTGAGCAACTCCACCGCCCTCTACGGCGCCCTGCGCAGCGGTGAGGTGGATGTGCTGCTCTCCACCAGCCTGGAGGGCGACCAGCAGCTGTCGCTGCATCGTCTGGCCGAGGCCGGCGCCCTGCGCGAAGGCAGGGGGCCGGCCCTGGAGATCGGCTATCTCACGCTGCTCAGCGACCAGCCGCCCCTGAAGGATCCACGCTTGCGCCGCGCCCTGGCGTTCGGCCTCGATCGGGAGCTGATCAGCCAGCGGGTCAGCCACGGGCTGCGCCCTTCCCTGCGGGAGCTGGTGCCCCCGACGATCCCCGGCTCCGATCCGCAGGCCTGGCCTGCCTTCGATCCGGCCCAGGCCCGTGCGCTGTTTCGCCAGGCCGGCTACTGCAGCGGCCGGCGGTTGACCGTGCCCCTCACCTTCCGCTCCAACATCCCCTCCGACCGCCTGTTCGCGCTCACCTGGAAGGAGCAGCTGGCCCGTGACCTCGGCGACTGCGTGCAGCTGGAGATCAGCGGGATGGAATCCACCACGGCCTACCGGCAGCTCGGCGAGGGCGCCTTCACGGCGATCCTGCTGGAGTGGATGGGGGATTTCCCCGATGCCGACAACTACCTGATTCCCCTGTTGGGGTGCGAGCAGGCAGAGGGCAACCGCTGCCTCAAGGGCGCCAGCGCCGCCAGCGGCAGCTTCTGGACCCAGCCGGGTCTTGAGCAGGATCTCAAGCGCAGCGAAAGCTTGGAGGGCGAGGAGCGCGTCGCCCTGCTGCGCCGCCTGCAGCAACAGGTGGCCCAGGCTTCCCCCTACATCCCGGTCTGGCTGGTGGCCCCGCGCGCCTGGGCCCGCCCCAACCTGCAGACGCCCCGCTTCGATGGGGCCGGCCGGGTGGTGTTCAGCCGGCTGCAGAAGGAGCGCCACCCATGAGCCGCCGTTCCCAGCTGTTGCGCTACGGCGCCAGCCGCCTGCTGCTTGGCCCGGTGATGCTCTGGCTGATCGCCTCCCTGGTGTTCCTGCTGCTGCGGCTGGCGCCGGGTGACCCGATCGATGCCCTGCTCGGCATCCGCGCTCCGGAGGAGGCCCGCGCCGCCCTGCGCCAGCAACTCGGGCTTGATCTGCCGCTGCTCACCCAGTACGGCCAGTTCCTGCTGGGTTTGCTGCGCGGGGATCTGGGCGCCTCGCTCACCAATCAGACACCGGTGGCCCAGGTGATCGGCCAGAGTCTGCCGGCCAGCCTGGAGCTGGGCGTGTGCGCGCTGTTGATCGCCGCCGTGCTGGGCCTGGCGGTGGGGTTCTCCGGCATCGCCCGTCCCGACGGCAAGCTCGATCTGGCCGGCCGCCTCTACGGCATCGGCACCTACGCCCTGCCGCCGTTCTGGGCGGCGATGGTGGTGCAGCTGGTGTTCGCCGTCTGGCTCGGCTGGTTGCCGGTGGGTGGGCGCTTCCCGGTCACGCTGCTGCCGCCCACCGGCTCCGGCTTCTACCTGTTCGACAGCCTGCGGGCCGGCAACTGGCAGCAGTTCAGCGGCACGGTGCGGCATCTGGTGCTGCCCGCCACCACGCTCGGCGTGCTGCTCAGCGGCATCTTCGATAACGCGCTGCGGCTCAACCTGCGCCGGGCGCTCCGCTCCGACTACGTGGAAGCGGCCCGCAGCCGCGGCCTGAGCGAACCAAGGGTCGTGCTGCGCCACGCCCTGCCGAATGCCCTGTTGCCCGTGCTCACGATCACCGGGATCACCGTGGCGTCCCTGATCGGTGGCGCCCTGCTGATTGAGGTCACCTATTCGTGGCCGGGCATCGCCTTCCGGCTGCAGGAAGCGATCGCCCAGCGCGACTACCCCCTGGTGCAGGGGATCGTGGTGGTGGTGGCGGCGCTGGTGGTGGTGGTGAGCGTGGTGGTGGATCTGCTGGTGGCGCTGCTGGATCCGCGGATTCGGTTCTGACGCTTACTGCTGAAGCCGGTGCTGAACGCTGCCGCTGGCGCCTTTTTGCGCCCTGCTGTGGGAGCGGATGGTCTGCCCCGTCCCGCTGTTGCCGTTCAGCCGTCGAGGCGCCGGTGCCAGTGGCGAGCTGCCTCCCGGTCCAGCACGTAGGCCCGCACGGTGCCCTGCAGGCGCTGCTGGCTGGCCAGGACAGCGGACCCGTCGAGGGAGCCGAGGAAGTCGGCGGTGAGGTTGAGCAGCAGCTCCTGCACCTGATGCGGTTCCACCCCGACCAGCTCCTCGCCTAGCTGCAGCAGCGCGGGGTTGTCGTCACCGAGGCGCACCACCGAGAAGTGGCTGCCTCCCTCCACCATCACCAGCCGGCTGCGGGGGTTGTGCTGCTGCAGGAACAGCTCCAGCTGCTCGCCCACCGGCGGCGTGACCAGATCAAGGCCGCCACCCACCATCAGCAGCGGCGTGCCGTTGAGGCGATCGAGGCCGCGGCCTGGCCAGAGCAGGCTTCCGAAGGGATTGAAGCTCACCACCGCCGCCACCGGGTCGCGCCCGTCGCCGCTGCCCACCTTCGGCAAGGGCACCTCCGGCAGCTGGCATTGCAACAGCCGCGAGAGGTTGTTGAGCGGGATCCCTCTCATCGCCTGCTTGCAGCGCTGGTCGAGGCCCGCCACGGGCCGGGCGCCTCCGGCCATCAGAGCCGACAGCCCACCGAGCGAATGGCCCAGCAGCACCGCGGAGGAGCCCAGGGGCGGCAGCCGGCCGACCTGCTCGGCTTTCAGCACCGCCTCCACATCCGCCAGGCGGGCGGGGAGCGTCTCGGCGCCGGGGGGCGGGCGCTGCCCATCGAGCAGTTGCCGCACGACGTGTTCGTCGCTGCTGGGGTCATCGATCAGCAGCACCGGGTAGCCGCGCTCCGCCAGCCCGCGGGCCAGCCAGTTCAGCTGGGCGCCGCTGCTGCCCAGCCCCGGCATCACCAGCAAGTAGGTGCCACGAGCGGGCCCCACCGCCTCCCACAGCTCGATCTTGAGGGGGTCGGGCCGGTGGGTCACCGCCAGTTCCAGCAGGCGGGGCATGGGAACGGCGCCGGTGGGCTGCAGGGCCGGCACCCGTGCGGTGCTGGGGGTGGCGGTCAGGGGCAGTCGCAGCTGACGCAACTGCCTCAGGGCCTGGCCCTGCAGTTCCACCTGCCGGCGCCATTGCTGCGCCAGCTTCAGCACCTCATCCACCTCCAGGGTGAGCCGGGGGGTGGGCACGGCCCGCAGCAGGCTCAGCGGGGTGACCGGTTCCGGGCGCTGCAGCAGGCCGCGGAGTGTGTTCACCAGCAGAGGGCCGCTGCCGCTCTGGTCGGTGCTCAGCAGTGCCCCCATCTCCTCGACCACCTGCCGGCCCGCCCAGCTCTGGATCAACTGCAGAGCCAGGTCGCGCTCCTCCAGGATCGGCGTGAGCAACAGGCGGCGCAGATCCTCGCGGCTGCGGGGGTCGAGCAACTCGAACCACACGCCGAGGTCGTTGCCCCGGGAGCCGGGATCACGGCTCCAAGCCTCCAGCTGGCCGATGTCGATCGGCAGCGAGAACCCGTCGAGCCGAACGATCAGTTGATCTGCGGCCTTGGCCGGACTGCCCCCCCCGACCAGCAGACTGGTGAGAAGCACGAACAGCGGTCGGAACCGGTTTGACACGACGTCGCGCAGGGGCAAGCGGCCTCGGCTGGTTCCTCCAGTTTCCCGCGCCCCTGCAGCAATTGTGCTGGATGCGGCTGCTGAGCGGCCTTGGCGGCGGCGGCGTGATCTATCTCACCGCTGTGGTGTTCCACAACGCCGGCTTCTCCGCCACCGCCGTCGGGCAGGGGCTGGCGGCAGCCGCATTGGCCGGTACGGCCGGTCGCTTGCTCTGCGGCTGGTGGCTCGACCGCGGCCGCTCCTGCAATGGCCCGATCGTGCTGGCCGCCTTGATCTCGGTGCTGGCCGACGCGCGCCTGTATAGCGCCACCAGCTTTCCCGCCTACGTGAGCGGGCAGATGCTGATCGGACTGGCCCTCGGGCTCTGGTGGCCCGCGATCGAGCTTGCCGTGACCCAGAGCTGCGCGCCGTTGCCCTCCAGCCGCGCCTTCGCGTTGGTGCGCACCGCTGATGCGCTTGGTATCGCCACCGGCGTGCTTCTGGGCTCCGGGCTGGCGGCCCTTGGCCGCTTGCGGGGCATCTTCCTCGTCGACATCGCCTGCATGGTCGTGCTGCTGAGCCTGCTGCTGCGCCGGCCGCTGCCGCCGGCACCAGTCCGCAGTGCCGACATCCGACTCGATTCCTGGCAGGGATGGGTGCGGCCCCTGCTGCCCCTGCTGGCGATGACGGTGCTGTCCACCGGCATGGTGGCCCTGCTGCAGGGCGCCCTGCCGCTGGATCTGGTGCGCGGCGGGCTGGCCCGCCCCCCCCTGCCGGAGAGCACTGGTGCCCTGCTGCTGGCGCTGCAGCTGGGGCTCCTGCTGGCCCTGCAATGGCCGCTGGGGCGCTGGCTGTCAGAGCGTTCGGTGGCCTTCGGGCTCGGACTGAGCCTGCTGGGTTTCGCGCTCGGCAGCTCCCTGCTGGCCTTCTCCAGCCTGGGCTGGCACAGCCTCACGGTGCTGCTGCTGGCCCAGCTGCCGCTGGCGGCGGCTGTGGCCGCCTTTCTGCCCACGGCCACCGAAGCGGTGGTGGAGATCACGCCCCCCGCCCATCAAGGCATGGCCATGGCGTTGTTCTCGCAGTGTTTTGCGCTGAGTGCCTTCGTAGCGCCGCAGGTGGCGGGCCTGTTCCTCGATCAGCAGAGGCATGGGGGCGGCCTCTGGCTGGCGATGGCGGCGCTCTGCCTGCTGGGCCTCACCCTGGTGCGTCCCTTAGCCCGCGTCCACCCCCACGCCAGCCCCTCCAGTGTGATCTGAGGCCCCGGCCCCGCCAGGGGCGGGCCGGGAGATCCAGCCCTGCTGCTCGTGAGGCAGGGGCTCGGTGCCGTACTCCCAGTCGTCGTAGTCGGGGTCGTTGCGGATGCGCTGGTGCAGTTCTTTCTGAATGTCGAAGTTGTGTGCGCCGGCATTGCGCGCACCGGTGGCGGATCCCGCACCTCGGTCAGGGGTCGCCGCGGTGGCGCTCGTGACCTCGTCCAGCGGCGGCTCAGCGGCAGGCCGATTTGCAGGCGCTGCCGCGCTGCCAGCAGAGGGCTCCTGGGAGGGGTTCATCAGGCTTCGCCTCGTCGGACACCATTCTCGCCGAAGGCGGCTGCCGCCCCGGTCACGGAAGCCAAAGAGGAGGGCGGCTCAATGCTCTGCGCCTGCCTCAGCCGCCGAAGCGTCTGCTGAAGTTGAAACCGCTTCAGACGTTGAACAGGAACTCCATCACGTCGCCTTCGGCCACCACGTACTCCTTGCCCTCGCTGCGCAGCCAGCCTCGGTTGCGTGCTTCCGACAGGGAGCCCGCTTCAATCAACTGCGCGTAGGCCACGGTCTGGGCGCGGATGAAGCCCCGTTCGAAATCGGTGTGGATCACGCCGGCGGCCTGAGGCGCGGTCATGCCGGCTGTGATTGTCCAGGCCCTGGTTTCCTTTTCGCCGGTGGTGAAGTAGGTGCGCAGGCCGAGCAGCTGATAGGTGGCGCGGATCAGGCTCTGCAACCCGCCCTCGCTCACCCCCAGCCCGTCGAGATAGTCGGCGCGCTCGGCTTCGCCGAGTTCAACGAGTTCCGCCTCCACCTGCGCCGAAATCCGCACCACCTCAGCCCCTTCACGCTGGGCAAGGGCCACCACGGCCTCGCTGTGGCCGTTGCCTGCCGCCAGGTCGTCTTCCGACACGTTGGTGGCGTAGATGATCGGCTTGAGGGTGAGCAGGCCGAGCGGACGGATCGTCTCGCGCTCGTCGGCGCCGAGGGCAACCCCGCGTGCCGGTGCGCCGGCTTCCAGCGCAGCGGCGATGCGGCCCAGCACCTCATCTTCTGCCTGGGCTTCCTTGCTGGTGCGAGCCTGCTTCTTGAGCCGTTCCCGCCGCTTCTCCACCTGGGTCAGGTCAGCGAGAGCCAGTTCCAGATTGATGATCTCGGCGTCCTGGGCGGGATCCACCTGACCAGCCACGTGGATCACGTCGTCGTCCTCAAAGCAGCGCACCACGTGCACGATCGCGTCCACCTCGCGGATGTTGGCGAGGAACTTGTTGCCGAGCCCTTCGCCCTGGCTGGCGCCCTTCACCAGGCCGGCGATGTCGACGAACTCCACCCGGGTGGGCACGATCTCGCGGGAACTGGAAACGTCTGAGAGCATTTTCAGGCGCCCGTCGGGCACCGCCACGGAGCCCACGTTCGGCTCGATCGTGCAGAACGGAAAGTTGGCGGCCTGGGCCTGGGCGTTGGCCACTAGGGCATTGAAGAGGGTGGATTTGCCCACGTTGGGCAGCCCCACGATTCCGGCTTTAAGCATGGGGCTAAATCTAAACGGCGCCCCCCGGGCCTCCCATGGCCACGTTTTTCGCCGCGACCATCAAGACTGGTTACAGCGACCGCTGACCGTCATTCCCCGCTCCGACCTTCGCCCTGCGCCGGTGCTGACACCGCCCCAGGAACAACCGGTCCCGGCCGCCCCTCGCCGGCCTGGTCCCAAAAAGCGGCGCTGGCCTCTCTGGGCAGGGGTGGCTGCGGCAGTGCTCGTGATCGGCGGTGTGGCCCTCTGGCAGCGCCAGCGCAGCACCACCCAGCAGCAGCAGTCGCTGGCCGCCTATGTGGTGAAGGCCGAGCGCGGCAGCCTGCCGGGCATCGTCACCTCCAGCGGAGAGCTGGAAGCGGCCCGCAGCGTCAACGTCAGCCCCAAGCGGGGCGGCGTGCTCGCCGACCTGTTCGTGGATGAGGGCGATCTCGTGCAGGCCGGCCAGCCGATCGCTCTGATGGACAGCGGTGACCTTCGCGATCGGGAGAATGAACTGCTGGCCCAAGAGCGGCAGGCGGCCGCCGAGTACGCCCGCAGCCGCTCGGAGTTCGAACGTCGCCAGAAGCTGTATCAGCAGGGCGCGATCAGTCAGGACGACATCGTCAGCTTCCGCACCCGCATGCTCACCAGCAAGGCGGCCCTTGATGCGGCCCGGCAGCGCAACGCTCAGCGGGACGTTGAACGCGGCGAGCTCACGATCCGCGCCCCCTTCAATGGCGTGATCACCCAGCGGTTCGCCGACCCCGGAGCCTTCGTCACCCCCACCACCTCCGCCTCCGCTAACGCGGGCGCGTCCAGTTCATCGGTGGTGGAGCTCGCCCGCGGCCTGGAGGCGGTGGCCAAGGTGCCGGAAAGCGACATCGGCCGCATCCGCCTCGGCCAGATCGCCACCGTGCGGGTGGATGCCTTCCCGGACCGCCGCTTCACCGCGCGCGTGCGCCAGATCGCCCCCCGTGCGGTGAAGATCAACAACGTCACCTCCTTCGATGTGAAGCTGCTGTTCACCGATCCCCACAGCGAGCTGCGGATCGGCATGACCGCCGACATCGACTTCAAGACCGGCACCCTGCCGGCTCAGACCCTTGTGCCCACTGTGGCAGTGGTCACCGAGGAAGGGCGGCCTGGGGTGCTGCTGGTGGGCAAGAACAACCAGCCCACCTTCCAGCCGGTGACGCTCGGCTCCAGCAGCGGCCGAAACACCCAGATCCTCTCCGGCCTCAAACCGGGTACCCAGGTGTTCATCGATCTGCCTCCCTGGACAAAGAAACGCCCCGGCAGCTGAATCACGCTCCGATCAGGCCCACTGCCAGCTCAGGCCAGTGGCCAGCTCAGTTCCGTTCTGCCAGGAAGGCACGGCAGGCCGCCACGATCCTGCCGCTCGCCTGGCCGTCCCCGAAGGGGTTGTGAGCCATGGCCATGGCCGCGTAGGCGGCAGGGTCGTCGAGCAGGCGCCCGGCTTCCGTGGCGATCGCTGCCGCATCGGTGCCGATCAGGCGCGCCGTGCCCGCAGACACCGCTTCCGGACGTTCCGTGGTGCGCCGCAGCACCAGCACCGGTTTGCCCAGGGCTGGGGCCTCTTCCTGCAGGCCGCCGGAGTCGGTGAGCAGCAGCGTGCAACCGCGGATCGCTCCCACCAGCTCGTCGTAATCGAGCGGCTCGGTGAGAAAGGCCCGCGGGTGATCGCCCAGCATCTGCTGCAGGGGTTCCCGAACGGTGGGGTTGCGGTGCAGCGGAAGGAGCAGGGCGGTGTCGGGGTGTTGCTCCAGCAGTCGCAGGAAGCCATCACCGATGGCGAGCAGACGCTCTCCCCAGTTCTCCCGGCGGTGCACGGTGGCCAGGATCACCCGCTGCTGGGTCCAGTCGAGGCCAGGAAGCTGCAGCAGCGGCGCCTGCTTCGCCATCAGCAGCAGCGCATCGATCACAGTGTTGCCCGTGACCAGCACCCGGCCCACCACCCCGGAGGCCAGCAGGTTCGCCTCCGACACCGAGGTGGGGGCGAAGTGGAGTTGGCCGATCTGGGAAATCAGCCGGCGGTTGGCTTCCTCGGGGAAGGGGTCAAGCAGGTTGTCAGTGCGCAGGCCGGCTTCCACGTGCCCCACGGGGATCTGCTGGTAGAACGCCGCCAGAGCGGAAGCGAAGGCGGTGGTGGTGTCGCCCTGGACGAGCACCAGATCCGGCCGGTGCTCAGTGAAGTCCTGCTCCAGCCCCATCAGGGCGGCACAGGTCACGTGGGTGAGCGTCTGGCGGGGCGTCATCAAGGCCAGGTCGCGATCAGCGGTGAGGCTGAAGAGCTCCATCACCTGCGCCACCATTTCCCGATGTTGGCCGGTGAGCACCACCCGGGTGCGGAAGCCTTCGGCTTGTTGGAAGGCGCGGATCACCGGTGCCAGCTTGATCGCTTCGGGCCTGGTTCCCAGCACGATGCTGACGAGCGGAGCGGTGGTGATCAAAGAGCCCATGCGGGGGTGTCGATCCTAAGGAGAGCCGGTGTCGCATTCACGTGGCGGAGCATCCCCGTACCGATCAGCAGCTGCATGTGAACTCAGGCGAGTACTTGCCCCAAAATGGCTGCAATGCTGTCCAGCCGATGACCAGTTCCCTGTTTCCCCCTAGCTCGGTGCCTGCGCCCGACTCCCACCCCGCCGGCGTGGATGGTGTAGATCCGGCCCCAGCGCCACCACGGCCATCCGTGGCTACGCCCTGCACACTGGAGGAGGTGGTGCGCGTGGCTTTTGAGGCCAAGTGCTCAGATGTTCACCTCGGCGTCGGTGAGGAACCGCGGCTGCGCTTTCGCGGCGATATGCAGATGACCGGCTGGCCGATCATCACGAACCAACGGTTCTCGGAGTGGCTGAATGAGATTCTCTCTCAGGAGGATCGTCAGGCTTTTCGCAGCGATAAGGAATTCGACGGATCACATTCTTTCGGTTTCGTGAGGGTGCGGATCAACCTCTTTGAATCGCTTCTTGGTCCAGCCATGGTGCTGCGGCTTATCCCCTTTGAGGTCCCCACACTGGAATCCCTTGGGTTTCCGGATGTCTTTAAGCATCTTCTCAAGTACACCAAGGGCCTGATCCTGATGACAGGCCCCACGGGCTGCGGCAAATCCACCACTCTAGCCGCAATGATCAATTGGATGAATTCAACTCAGTCGAAGCACATCCTCACCATTGAGGATCCAGTTGAATTCGTTCATGTCAGCAAATCCTGTCTGGTGCGGCAGCGTGAGATCGGCCACCACACAAAGTTGTTCTCCACTGCTCTGCGGGCGGCATTGCGGGAAGATCCTGATGTGTTGCTGATCGGGGAGATTCGCGACCAGGAAACCCTCTCCACTGCCTTGGAGGCTGCTCAGACCGGCCACTTGGTCTTCGGCACGCTCCACACTAACTCCGCCGTAAAAACCGTTGAGCGGATGCTGGGTATGTTCCCGTCCGAAGAACAAAAATCAATCCGCACAAGTGTGGCCGAATCGTTGTTGGCGGTGATCTCGCAGGGGCTGCTCAAGACGACTGAAGGTGGCCGAATCGCTTACCACGACATTTTCATCAACACCGATGCTTGCCGGGATTACCTCCTTCGCGGCGAATTCGACGAGGTGGAGGAAATCATGAAACGCAGTTCGTTTGAAGGCATGAAAACATTGAACCAGTCCCTTCTTGAGCTGGTAGTGGCAGGCAAAGTGAGTGCGGATGAGGCGTTGGCCGTGAGCCTCAAGCGTGGTGAACTCTCCCAGGCCCTACGAGGCCGCGAATAGGGCGGAGTCCACTGGCAAAACGTTTGTTGACTTGGCCTGGCTCAGTGGGCCCTGGCCAGGCGGAGAAGCAGCAGGGTGGCGATGCCCAGCGAGAGCCCGAGCATGGCCAGGCGGCCATTCCAGATCTCGGCTTGGGGGGTGAAGCCCCGCCGCCAGGCGTTCAGCTCTTCCGGCCCCACTTCAACGGGCTGGCTGGAGCCGAGCCCCTCAGCAGCGGCTGGTGATGCTGCAAGAGAGCTGTTCGGCAGCAGTGCATTCTCTGTGGTGTCAGCTGAAGCCATCCACCCCCTTAACAACGGGTTCGGCCACCATAAAGGGATCAAAAGCAAGGCTGTTGCTCGTAGAGCGCGTCGCTTTGCTGCAATGGCAGGCGGGCCGCCACACCCAGGGCCGTGCTGCTGCTGGATCCGGCGGCAAGCCGCTGGGCTGCTGCCACGCCGATCATGGCGGCGTTGTCGGTGCAATAGGCAAGTGGTGCCCGGCGCCAGTGCAGCCCCAGCGCGCCGCAGCGTTCCTCCAGCCGCTGGCGCAGGCGTTGGTTGGCGGCCACCCCGCCCACCAGCACCAGGGTGCCGAGTCCCTCGTCGCGGGCGCAGCGGCAACTGCGCTCCACCAGCACGTCGACCACGGCCAGTTCGAAGCTGGCGGCCACATCAGCCAGATCCTGCGGAGCCAATTCCCCAGTTGAAGGCGGATCCGCCGGCCCCGCGGCACCGGTGCCGGCGCGCAGCGACTGCACAAGGCGGAGTACGGCCGTCTTCAGCCCGCTGAAGCTGAAGTCGTAGGGGTGGTAGCCCCCTTCCGGCCTCGACACGCGCCCTTTCGGCAGGGGAAAGCGCAGGGGATCCCCCAGCGCTCCGGCCGCCTGGATCGCCGGACCGCCGGGATACCCCAGCCCAAGCAGCCGTGCCACTTTGTCGAAGGCCTCGCCGGCCGCGTCGTCGTGGCTGCGGCCCAGCCGCCGGTAGTGGCCGGCGCCGTCGACGCGGATCAGCTCGGTGTGGCCGCCGCTCACCAACAGCACCAGGAACGGACCCTCCGGCAGGGGGTCTCCCAGGTGGACGGAACAGAGATGGCCTTCGAGGTGGTGCACCCCCACGAAGGGACGATCGTGCAGCCGCGCCAGCGTGCGGGCTGTGACCGAGCCCACCAGCAGGGCCCCCACCAGGCCCGGCGCCACGGTGGCGGCGATGCCGTCGAGGTCGGCGAAGCCGAGGCCGGATTCGGCCATCACACTGGCGATCAACTGGGGCAGCGCCTCCACGTGCCGCCGCGAGGCAATCTCGGGCACCACGCCTCCCCAGCGGGCATGTTCGGCGATCTGGGAAGCCACGGCACTGGCGAGCACCTGCTCGCCGCGCACCACGGCCGCCGCTGACTCGTCACAACTTGTTTCGACGGCCAGAACGGTGTTCAAGTGCCTCCATGGCCTCCCTTACTCTCCGCAAGTGACATCCTGCCCGCTGGCAGGCCTTTCCCCGGATCCGGATACGATGCGCCGCCTTTTCGCCGTTCTGATTTCCGCCCTGCTGATCTTCGGCTTCGCCCCTGTGGCCCATGCCGATGTGGCCGGGCTCACCCCCTGCTCCGAAAGCCCCCGCTTTCAGCAGCGTGCCGCCTCCGCTGCCACTCCGCAGGCCAAAGCCCGCTTCGAGATGTACAGCCAGGCCGTGTGTGGCACCGATGGCCTGCCCCACCTGATCGTTGATGGCCGCTGGAGCCATGCCGGCGACTTCATGATCCCTGGCATCGCCTTCCTCTACATCGCCGGTTGCATCGGCTGGGCCGGTCGCGTGTACCTGCAGGCCATCCGTGGCAGCAAGGACGCCACCATGCGCGAGATCCAGATCGATGTGCCCCTTGCCCTGAAGAGCACCATCGCTGCAGCCACCTGGCCTCTGGCGGCCTTCAGCGAATTCACCAGCGGCAAGCTGCTGGAATCCGATTCCAAGGTCACCGTTTCACCGCGCTGAATCTCGGTTCAGTCGCCCCACCCCTCTGTTCTCCATCCGGAGCACGCCCATGAAGAAATTCCTCACCACAGCCCCTGTTTTCGCTGCGATCTGGTTCACCGTCACCGCCGGAATCATGATCGAATTCAATCGCTTCTTCCCGGATCTTCTCTTCCATCCCCTTTGATCCGCTGGCCTCCAGCCGGAGGCTCTGAACGTCACAAGCGGCCGTAAAGGCCGCTTTTTTGTGACTTGCACGTTGTGGCTGGCGCTGGAGCTTCAGCTGCCGGCCAGTTGCAGCAGGGCTTCCAGCTCGCCGATGGCGGTCTCCAGGTCGCCGTTCACCACCACGGCGTCGAACTCAGCGGCGGCCGCCAGTTCCTCCCGGGCCCGGCGCAGGCGCCGTTCGATCGCGCTGTCGTCGTCGGTGCCGCGGCCGCGGATGCGCCGCTCCAGTTCCTCCAGCGACGGAGGTTCGATGAACACCTGGAATCCCTGCGGGAAGCTGCGCCGCACCTGGCGGGCCCCCTCCAGTTCGATTTCCAGCAGCACCGGTTGCCCCTGGGCCAGATGCTCGCTGACGGGCGCCCGTGGCGTGCCGTAAAGGTTGCCGGCGAATTCCGCCCACTCCAGCAGCCCTTCGGCAGCCACCTGCTGCTCGAACTGCTCCCGGCTCATGAAGAAGTAGTGCTCCCCGTCCTGTTCGCCGCTGCGGGGCGCGCGCGTGGTGGCGGACACAGACAGCCAGATCTGCGGATGGCGCCGGCGCAGCGCGGCCACGAGTGTGCCCTTGCCCACGCCGCTGGGGCCGGTGATCACCGTGAGTTGTCCCGGACCCACCGCTGCTGCCTTTGTTGCTGCCATTGCCACTGCCGCTGCCTCCGCCATCAGGCCCTCGCACGTGAGCCAGCAGAGTAAGGGGCATCCCTGTCCACGCGGTTCCCTTGACCTCCCGGACGCTCCAACCCATGGACGTCACCACCTTGCGGGCGGTGCTTGCCGAGCTGCGGCCGCAGCTGTTGCCCAGCCGCTTCGAGAAGGCCCAGCAGCCCAGCGCCCACAACCTCCAACTCGGCTTTCGCGCGCTTGATGGTCGTCACTGGCTGGAGCTGAGCTGGTGGGCGGATGCGCCGCGCCTGCTGCCGATCGACCCTCCCGCCCGGCGCGGTGAGGGCAGCACTCTGGCCCAGCAACTGCAGCACGGCCTGGGCGGCCTGGCGCTGGTGGCGATCGATCAGCACGGCTGGGAACGGGTGGTGGAGCTGGGCTTTGCCCCCCGCCCCGGTGAGGCGATCTGCCGCACGCTGGTGGTGGAGCTGATGGGCCGCCACAGCAACCTCTTCCTCCTGGATGGCCAGCGTCGGGTGGTGGCCCTGGGCCGCCAGGTGAAGCCGAACGAATCCCGGCTGAGGCCGATTGCCAGCGGCGACACCTACAGCCCGCCGCCGCCCCTGCAGGCCGATCCCCCCGATGCCGGCGAAGCTCTGTGGCACTGGCGTCGGCGCCTGCAGCTCCTGCCGCTGCCGCTGGGCAGGGCGCTGCTGCAGAGCTACCAGGGGATCAGTCCTGCCCTGGCCCTGCAGTTGGCCGGCGATCATCCCGACACATCCACGGCGCTGCTGAAGCTGCCGGTGGAGCAGCTCAGCGAGCTGCAGTGGAGTGCCCTCTGGGTGGCCTGGCAGCAATGGCTGGGCGACCTGGCGGCGGACCGCTTTGGCTTCGTCACCGGTGGAGCCACCGCCTACCGCTGCTGGGGCGCCGAGCTGGCCGGCCCGGTGGGGCGCCCGCTGGCGCAGCTCTACGACCGGCAGCTGACAGCCCAGGCCTTCCAGCTGCGCCACGATCAGCTGCAGCGGCGCCTGTTCACGGCCCGGGATCGCCAGAGTGCCCAGCGGGCCGAGCAGCAGGCGTTGCTGGAGCAGGCCGCCGGCTGCGACCAGTTGCGGCGCCAGGCGGATGCCCTGCTCTGTCTGGCCGACCCCAGCCGCGAGCAGGTGGCTGTGGCACAGGCTCTCTATAAGAAGGCGCGCCGCCTGCAGCGCTCCTCCGCCGTGATCACCACCCTGCTGGAGCGTCACGACCTGCAGCTGGAGCGCATTGAGGCCAGCCTGGCCTTTCTGGAGCTGCACCGGCCCGAGGAGACCACCCCCCATGCCCTGCGCGGGGCGCTGGAGGATCTCGCCGCCCTCGAAGACGACGTGGAGGAACTGCTCAGCGTCGGCGGCCGCGAGCGGGACAAGGGACGAAGCAAGGCGCGCGCCCGGCGGCAGCCCCTGCCATGCCAACCGCTGGAGTTCCTCACTGCCGGAGGGCTGCGCGTGCAGGTGGGCCGCAACCATCGCCAGAACGAATGGATCAGCCTGCGGCAGGCGCGGCGCGGTGATCTCTGGTTCCATGCCCAGGAGTGCCCGGGCAGCCACGTGATGCTCAAGAGCTCGGAAGCTCCCGCCACCGACGCCGACCTGCAGGCGGCGGCCGATCTGGCCGCCCGCTTCAGCCGTGCCCGCGGCAATGCCCGTGTGCCCGTGGTGATGGTGCCCAGCGACCAGCTGCAGCGCATTGCCGGAGCCGGACCCGGCACCGTGCGCCACCGGGGCGGCGAGGTGGTCTGGGGCGATCCCGGCCGCGGCGCCACCCTGTGCAGTCGCTCCTTAGGCTCAGCTCCAGCGCCTGCGCCATGAGCGACTCTCCCCTCCCCGCACCTCCCCCACCGATCCGGGTGCCACCGGCGGATGAGTTTCCCGCCGAGGTGGAGATGAGCCTTGTGGACCACCTCGAGGAGTTGCGGCGGCGGGTACTGCGCAGCCTGCTGGCGGTGGTGGTGGCGGCCGGCGGCTGTCTGCTGCTGGTGAAACCGCTTGTTCGGCTGCTGGAACTGCCCGCCGTGGGCATGCGCTTCCTCCAGCTCGCCCCAGGTGAATTCCTGTTCGTGTCGATCAAGGTGGCCGGCTATGCCGGCCTCACGCTGGCGCTGCCCTACGTGCTCTACGAGGCGCTGGCCTTCGTCTTGCCGGGTCTCACGCGCCGGGAGCGGCGACTGGTGGCGCCGGCCGTGGCGGGGTCGGCGGTGCTGTTCGCCGCAGGGCTTGCCTTCGCCTGGTGGGCGCTGGTGCCGGCGGCGTTGCGGTTCCTGGTCAGCTACGGCGCGGATGTGGTCGAGCCGATTTGGTCGATCGAGCGCTACCTCGATTTCGTGCTGCTGCTGATGGTGGCCACTGGCCTGGCCTTTCAGCTGCCGGTGCTGCAACTGCTGCTGGGTGCCTTCGGCCTGATCCGCTCCGACGCCATGTTGAAAGCCTGGCGCTGGGTGGTGCTGGTGGCGGCCCTGGCCGGCGCCGTGCTCACTCCTTCCACCGACCCCGTCACGATGCTGCTGCTCACCGGCTCGATCACGGCCCTGTTCCTGGTGGGTGTGGCCCTGGTGGCCCTCACCGAGCGGCTCCGGCCTGCGGCCAGCGGCGCCTGAGGCCAGGTTCAGAGCAGGAATTCACTGCTGCGCCCGCCCTCGGCCGGCTCCAGGGTGAGGCTCATCGCCCGTCCCAGTCGGGGTTTGTCGCGGGTGGTGGTGAGCCACTGGCGCACCTGATCGGCCACCCCGAGGCCGTTGAGCAGCTCGATCAGCTCCTGCAGCTTGGCCTCATAGCCCTCGGCATCGAGCGGAAAGGACTGCTGCTCCAGGTAGGCCCACATCACCTGCAGGTAGAGGCGGCCGCGCCGCTGTACCAGCTGGAGGTCGTAGGACGCGTGCCAGCGCTCACGCAGCACCTGCAGCACTTCATCGAGCCGGAGGGGGGCGAAGCGGCCGCTGGAGCCGGGCTCAGCAGCCGGATCAGGCAGGGACACGGCGGCGAGGGTGAGGACACTCCACAACAGCATGTTGCGCCGCAGGCGCAAGCTGCGTCCTGGCAAAACGTGACGGCCAGGGCAACGTCCATAATGGGCGCCTCGTTGCTTCGGCACCCAGGAACGTTCCGTATGACCCAGATCCCAGTGAGCGATGTGCCCGGAATGGGCCGTCGTCAGTTCATGAATCTGCTGACTTTCGGCTCCGTCACTGGTGTCGCACTGGGTGCTCTCTACCCCGTCGCCCGCTACTTCATTCCCCCCCGGCCCGCCGGCGGTGGCGGTGGCACCACCGCCAAGGATGAACTGGGCAACAACGTCACCGCCTCGGGCTGGCTCAGCACCCACAAGGAGGGTGACCGCAGCCTCGTGCAGGGCCTGAAAGGTGACCCCACCTACCTGCTGGTGGAAGGTCCCGACGCCATCGGCAGCTACGGCATCAACGCCATCTGCACCCACCTGGGTTGCGTGGTGCCCTGGAACAGCGGTGCCAACAAATTCATCTGCCCCTGCCACGGGAGCCAGTACGACCCCACCGGCAAGGTGGTGCGTGGTCCTGCTCCGTTGTCGCTTGCCCTGGCCAATGTCTCCGTCGAAAGCGACAACGTTTTCCTGAGCACATGGACCGACACCGATTTCCGCACCGGTGAAAAGCCCTGGTGGGCCTGATCGTCCGACCGTCCATCTCCTCCCGTCGCCCGTCCGCCCACCCCATGCGCCGCACCCTTTCCCTGCTGCTCTCCACCGTCCTGGCTTCGGCCGCCCTCTTCCTGGCGCCTTCTGCCTCCTGGGCCTACCCCTTCTGGGCCCAGCAGAACTACGAGAGCCCCCGCGAAGCCACCGGCAAGCTCGTCTGTGCCAACTGCCACCTCGCCAAGCTGCCCACCCAGGTGGAAGTGCCCCAGGCCGTGATGCCTGACACCGTGTTCAAGGCGGTGGTGAAGATCCCGTACGACACCAGCGTTCAGCAGGTGGCCGCCGATGGCAGCCGCACGGGCCTCAACGTGGGTGCGGTGCTCATGCTCCCCGATGGCTTCACCCTTGCTCCCGCTGATCGTCTCAGCGACGAGCTGAAAGAGGAAACCGCCGGGGTCTACGTGACCCAGTACAGCGACGACAAGCCCAACATCCTGCTGGTGGGCCCCCTGCCGGGTGACCAGCACCAGGAGATCGTCTTCCCCATCCTCTCCCCCGATCCCGCCACCGACAGCGCCATCCACTTCGGCAAGTATTCGGTGCACGTGGGTGGCAACCGCGGCCGTGGCCAGGTGTACCCCACCGGTGAGAAGAGCAACAACGGCGTCTTCACAGCTCCTGCCGCCGGCACCGTGAGTGCCATCACCGCCGGTGAGAACGGCGCCAGCGTCGTGGAGATCCGCACCGCCGACGGCACCACCGTGAGTGAAACCATTCCGGCTGGCCCTGCTCTTGCTGTGGCTGTGGGCGATGACGTGGTGCTCAACGGACCCCTTTCGGAAGATCCCAATGTGGGCGGCTTCGGTCAGCTGGATTCCGAGATCGTGCTGCAGAACCCTGTGCGCATTTACGGCATGCTCGCTTTCTTCGCCGCCGTTGCTCTCGCCCAGATCATGCTGGTGCTGAAGAAGAAGCAGGTGGAGAAAGTGCAGGCTGCCGAAGGCGTCTGAGGCTGACCCCCATCTGTTGAGCCGTTTCCCTTGGCGCTTCTTCCCCCAGCCCTGCCGACGGCGATGTTCACTTCACCAGGGCCCCTGCTGTTCCAGCTGGGGCCTTTCTCCCTGCGCTGGTATGGCCTGCTGATTGCCGTGGCGGTGCTGCTCGGCCTGATGCTCTCCACCAGGCTGGGCCGGCGGCGCGGCATCGAGCCGGCCATGATTGCCGACCTTCTGCCGATTCTGGTGCTGGCTGCTGTGCTCGGTGCCCGCCTCTACTACGTGGTGTTGGAGTGGCGCCAGTATCAGCTCAACTGGCTGGATGCCCTGGCCATCTGGCAGGGGGGCATTGCCATCCATGGCGCCCTGATCGGCGGCTCACTGGCGGTGGTGGTCTACTGCCGCTGGCGCAAGCTCGCCTTCTGGAATCTGCTCGATGTGCTCGTTCCCTCGGTGGCCCTGGGCCAGGCGATCGGCCGCTGGGGCAACTTCTTCAACTCCGAAGCCTTCGGCCTGCCCACGGATCTCCCCTGGCGGCTGTTCATTCCAGCGGTGAACAGGCCGGCCACCTTCATCGACGAGCAGTTCTTCCACCCCACCTTTCTCTACGAATCGCTCTGGAACCTGGCGGTGGTGGCGTTGCTGCTCACCTTGTTCCAGCTTGGTTCGCGGGGCCGCATCGCGTTGCCTGCCGGGGCGCTCAGCTGCATTTACCTGATCAGCTACAGCCTGGGCCGCTTCTGGATCGAAGGACTGCGCATCGATCCGCTCTGCCTGTTCTCCACCCCGCCCTTCTGCGAAGGCGGCCTGCGCATGGCGCAGCTGATGAGCCTGCTGCTGATCGCGGCCGGATCGATCGGCCTGATCTGTTTCTACCGCGGAGCCCGTCGCCTTCAGAGCGAGTCTGGCCCCAGCGAACCTTTCCAGGGCACCAACCCTTGACCACTTTCCCCAGCCAGCCGGAAGCCACCCCGTCGGAACCGGCGGCGGTCACGATCGTGGGGGCAGGGCCCGGCGCTCCTGATCTGCTCACCTTGCGGGCAGCCCGTGCCATCGAAGCGGCCGAGGTGCTCGTCTGGACCGATTCCCTGGTGTCGCCCCAGATCGCAGCCCTGGCCCCGGCGAGCGCTGAACGGATCCGCACCAGCACCCTCACCCTCGAGCAGGTGCTGGAGGTGCTGATCGAGCGGGCCCGCGCCGGCAAGCGGGTGGTGCGACTCCACGATGGCGACCCCTGCCTCTACGGGGCGCTGGCGGAGCAGGTCAGCAGGCTCACCGAGGCGGGCCTGGTGGTGGAGGTGGTCCCGGGTCTCAGCGCCTATCAGGCCACGGCGGCAGCGCTGCAGGCTGAGCTCACCATCCCTGGCCTGGTGCAGACGATCGTGCTCAGCCGGGCTTCCGGACGCACCGGCGTGCCGGAGAAGGAATCCCTGGAACGCCTGGCGGCCCTGGGGGCCTCCCTCTGCCTGTATCTCAGCGCACGCCATGTGGAAGAGGTGCAGGAGGTGCTGCTGGCGCACTACGCCGCCGACACCCCGGTGGCGATCGGCTACCGCGTCAGCTGGCCCGACCAGTGGATCACTGTGGTGCCCCTGAGCGAGATGGCGGAAACGAGCCGCCAACGCCAGCTGATCCGCACCACCCTCTACGTGGTAAGCCCTGCTCTCGACGCCCCCCAGCAGGCCCGCTCGCGTTTGTACTCCTCCTCCCACACCCATCTGTTTCGCCCCGGTGGGAAGGGACTGCCTGTCGATCAGGCCGCCAGGGACTGCGGGCAGCTGGCTGAATCCTCCCCCGCGTCCTTGCCGTAGAGCTCGGCCTCAAAGCGGTCGCGGGCGAAGCGGCAGCCGCTGCGCGCCACGATCGCCTCGAGATCCAGTGCTGCCACCCCCAGGCAGCAGGTGCCTCCCGGCGATGGCGTCACGTTGAACACCAGCCCGGGCCCGGCTTCGATCCTCACCTCCCCGAGCATCAGCTTGCGGGCCTGCTTGTCGATCAGCTGGGGGCGCACCCCTCCATAGCCTTCGGCGAAGCTCAGGTCGTTGAGCGCCATGCCGGGAACGATCTTGCGCACATCGCGCAGAAACAGCCGTCGCCGCAGCCAGGGCACCTCGAACAGCAGGTTGCGCACGATGTAGGCACGGATGTCGCTGTTGCCGAGCAGTTGCCACAACACCGCCAGCACGGCCAGATCGAGCCTGAGCACCTCAAGGAATTCGAAGAACGAGCCGAGCCGGTAGCGCTCGAGCAGGGGCAGCAGCAGCGCGGTGGGGCCGAAGCGCGTCTGGCCGGGAGCTCCCACATCGGGGTCCCCGTGCAGGGCGGCGAAGGGCAGCTTGTCGTTCTGCACCGTGTAGACCTTGCCGTTCAACAACTCGGGGGTGAAGTAGAAGCTGCCAGCCACCGGCAGGCAGGAGTAGCGCAGTCCGTGGCCCATGCGCTGGGCCATCAGCAGGCTGTGGGCGCCTGCATTCACTACTACATGCCGCGCCCGCCAGAGCTGGCGGCCCGCCGCCTTGCTCTGCGTCTCCACCAGAAACGTCTCGCCCTCGGAGGTGATCGTCTCCACGCTGGTGCCGAGGGCCAGGTCGATGCAGCGCGCGCTCCCCTCCACAGCGGCGTGGGCCTGGCGCACGAACGCGGCCGAGAGCGCTTCGTAGTCGACGGCGGTGGCCGCCTCACGGATGCCGATCGCCACCAGTTCCTCGCTGCGTGGCACGCCATTCACCAGCGCCACCGCTGGCTCCCAGGCGGCGATGTCCTCTTTCTCCAGCAGCTGCATCGCCGGAAAGTGGGGCGAAAACAGTTCAAAGCGCTGGCGCAGGCTGGCGCATTCCCGCTCGCCCACCCCCAGCACCATTTTCGGGGTGCGGAACAGGCAACGCTCACGCTCCTCGCCCTCCAGCAGGTCGCCGAAGCGCACGACCATCTCAGCCGTGCGCTTCACCCGCAGCGCCTTCTCCAGGGTGTAATTGGTCTCGATGTCGCCGCAGTGGATCGTCTGGCTGTTGCTGGTGGCCTTCGAGTTCACCTGGGCCAGCTGCTCATAGCGCTCGATCAGCGCCAGCCGGGGCAGGTCGGTGTAGCGGGCGAGCTCGAAGAGCAAGGCCGTGCCACAGACCCCGCCACCCACCACCAGCACGTCCACCTCCCGCGGCGTCGAAGCCTCGGCTGCCTCCGTTCCCTGCCCCGCAGGCTGGGGGGAGGTTGAGGCCGGGGCGGACGCACGGATCGGAGAGACAGAAGACACGCGGTAGCGGCGAAACAGAGGGTGCGCAGGCCATGTTCGCCGATCCTGTGCGGGCGGGCGTGGCCATTGGCGGAGCGCTTCAACGGGCTGCATTGAGCACCGCAATGGCGCCGGCGAGCATCAATGCGGCGGCGGGCAGCCGCAGCCCGCCCCGCGGTTCGTCCAGCAGCGTGACGCCCACCGTGGCGCTCATCAGCGTGCTCAGGCGCTTGATGGCGATCACATGCACCACGGCGGTCTGGCGCAGCGCCTCCATCTGGCAGACCATGCCCACCGCCCCGGTGAGACCGCAGAGCAACACCAACAACAGCAGCCCCTCAGAGGTCGCTGCCGCAGCCAGCCGTGCGGTGCCCCCTCCTGAGCCGGTGAGCTCGGGGGCCAGCAGCGGTACAGCCACCACCAGGTTGAACAGCACCACCCAGGTGAGTGAGCCACCGGCGTTCACCCCCACCTTGTCGAAGGCGGCGCCGAGGCCCCACAGCACGGCCACCACCAGCATCGAGCGTGCCCCCGGACTGCTCAGCAGGGGCAGGCCACCACCCGTGCCGCGGCCCAGCAGCAGGGCTCCCAGCACCAGCAGCGCCACACCCGCCAGGGCCGCCGGTGCTGGCCGCTCCCCCAGCAGCCACCAGCCGCTGAACAGCAGCACCAGGGGCGAGAGGTTGATCAGGGGCAGCACCAGGCTGAGGTCGCCGCGGGCGAGGGCGCGCCCGTAGGCCCAGAAGGCCAGGGCGTTCACCAGCCCCCCGGCAGCAAGGGCCAGCAGCAGACGTGTGCCGTCGCTGGGCCAGCCGCCTGGGGCCAGCAGCAGCCATGGCAGGGTCAGGGCGGCACTGATCAGGCAGCTGAGGCCCATCACCCGCGCCGCCGTCCAGCCGCTGCGCTGCAGCAGGCGGCGGACGGCCAGATCGCGGCCGCTTTCGCAGCAGGCCGTGAGCAGGGCCAAGGCGGGCCAGGGAAGCAGCAAAGGAAGCTGGGGAAGGACAGGCTGGGTGGCGCCGCCCGTGTTTTAAGATCCAGAGGTGCGGGCGATTAGCACAGCGGTAGCGCACTTCCTTCACACGGAAGGGGTCACTGGTTCGAGTCCAGTATCGCCCATAACTTCTCCATTATTTCCTTAGTCAATTCTCCGGAAACTTTCAATTGTTTCGGTCCGGGAGAGGCGAGCTCAGTCAAGCCAGCACTGGATTTCCCACCAGGCTGGCGTGCAACAGATCCATCACCTGGAGGATCTGGTCGTGTTGGGCGGCGGGGATGGTGAGGTGGCTGGCCAGATCCTCGAGGATCCGCTGTTCCTCGGCCACCAACTCGCCGTCGGAGCGCATGATCTCGGCAGCTACGGTGAAGGCCGTGAGTCGCTGCCGCGGATCCAGCACGGCGGAGGCATGCTCCATGAGCTGGCGGCAGCCTTCCAGGCGCAGCTGGGCCAGCAGGCGGTCGAACAGCTGGATCATTTCAGCGTCCGACATATGGCGGAAGGGTTCGCGGTAATCGAGCGCATGGCGCAGAGCACGCGAGCCTGCCTTGGTGAGCACCCCATCCCAGGACACGGCCGCCAGCGCCACGGCCACGAAGGCGGTGGGTGAATCCATTGGTTGCATCGCGTTCATCACGTCCTGTGCTGGGAGCTGCGCCATTGCCTTCAGCGGAGTAATGGCGGTGATCGAAGCCAACGCCATTGCGGCCGCTCAGGCAGGCCTCCATCTGTCATGGCGAACGGCTGGGGCCTGTGGTGTGAGCTCCGCTACCAAGCGCCACCAAGCTCAGGATTCCACCACAAGCCGCAGGCCGGCGGCTTCCGCCAGCGGCTCCCGGCAGGCCGCCAGGCTCCAGCGCTCCAGGCTGAGATCCTGGGTCGGATCGGCGGAGATCAGGCCGATGCGCAGCTCGCCGCCACGGCAGCGGATGCGCAGGTCGTCCACGGCCGGCACGGGCCGCCGATCCAGCGAGGTGGCCAGCCGCAGCAACAGCGCCATCGCATTCACCGTGCGCCGCTGGTCACGGCCGGGGATCTGCAGCCAGGCCTCGTGGCGCTTCTTCGGCAGGCTCTTGCGGTGGTAGCGGGCGATCGCCGCCACCATCAACTGCTCGCTTTCGGAATAGCCCAGCAGGTCGCAGTGCCGGATCAGATACCAGCTGTGCTTGTGGTAGGCGCTGATGTTGATGTGCTGGCCGCAGCTGTGCAGCAGGGCGGCGGCCCAGAGCAGTGCCCGCCCGTTGCCGGCGTCGTCGTGCAGCACGCCGCGGGTCTTGTCGTAGAGCAGCAGGGCCTGCTTGGCCACGTGTTCGGCGCGGCGCTGGTCGACCCGGTAACGCCGGGCCAGATCGAGCACGGTGCGCTGCCGGATGCCGCTCTGGTAGGCGAAGCGGTCCACGATCAGGTCGTGGCGCAGCATCCAGTCGACGATCAGGCCCTCGCGCAGGGCCCGCTCACTGATCACCAGTTCCCGCACCTGCAGCATCGCCATCGCCTGCTGCAGCACCAGGGCCCCCGGCACGATGATCTCGGCCCGGCGTTCATTGATCGGTGGCAGCGCCTTGCGTTGCTCCAGGGTCAGCGTGGCCAGCTGGTTCACCTGGGCGTCGATGCGCTCCCGGCTCACCCGGTAGCCCTGCAGCCGCGTCGGCGGGCGCTCCTCGCTGGCGGCACAGAGCGCGGCCAGGGCCAGGGCCGTGCCGCTCGTGGCCACCATCACCGGTCGCTCCCCCCGCCGTAGCCGCCGCTTCACCCGGTCCACCGCCGGCTCCAGTGAGCCCTGGATGAAGGCCCGCAGAAAACTGAGCCGTTCCGGCGTCACCGGATCCTGGGTGATGAAATCCCGCTGCAGCCGCACCGCACCCAGCCGCGTGCTGGTGAGCTCCCTGGCATCACGGCCGTCGGCCAGGATCAGCTCCGTCGATCCCCCGCCGATGTCGAGGATGAGGTGGGGGTCATCGCCGAAGGCCATGCCCGAGAGCACGCCCAGGTAGATCAGCCGGGCTTCCTCAGGGCCGCTCACCAGCTCCACATCAAGGCCGAGCTGCTCCTGCACCGCCTGCACGAACTGGCGGCCGTTGGGGGCCTCTCGCACGGCACTGGTGGCGGCAGTGAGGATCTGCTCCACCCCGTGGCTGGTGGCGAGCTCGCGGCAGTGACGCAGGGCCAGGAAGGCGCGCTCGATCGCCGCCGTGCTGAGGTCGCCCGTTTCCGGATCGCGCTCGCCCAGGCGGGTGGTGGATTTTTCCGCCTGCACCACGCGGAAGGTGCGCAACACCGGGTCGACGGCGGCGATCAGCAGGTGGATGGAATTGGTGCCGATGTCGATGGCCGCCACGTGGCGCAGACCAGACCCTTCCGGGCGCTGCTCGGCGGCCTCCGGCAGGGCCTCCAGAGCGGCCGGCTGAGCCGGCGCCTCTGTCTGAGCCGAGTCAGTCGCTGAGGCGCTCAGCGTCGCCGCTGCGGGAGAAGGATCGGAACGGGCCATCAGCCGTCGGAACCGGCGCAGTCGGCGTCACTTTGCCATTGCAGGGCCGGTGAACCCCGGTTCTACGCTCCCTCCATGCACATCCTCGGAGCCCTGCGGGGGTGGATCGAGTTGCTGCGCTGGCACAAGCCCAGCGGTCGACTGATCCTGCTCATTCCGGCCGGCTGGGCCCTCTGGCTGCTGCCGCAGGGTCCGCCTCTCCCCTCGCTGGTGGCCTTGATCGTGGTGGGAGGCCTGGCGGTGAGCGGCGCGGGCTGCGTTGCCAACGACCTCTGGGATCGCCGCATCGATCCGCTGGTGGAGCGCACCCGCACCCGGCCCCTGGCCAGCGGCCGGGTGCGGGTGGCCAGTGCCGTGCTGCTGCTGCTGCTGTGCCTGCTGCTGGCCCTGGCGGTGGTGCTGTTGCTGCCACTGCCCGGGCGGCAACTGTCGCTGCAGCTGGCGCTGCTAGCCCTGCCGCCGGTCCTGCTCTATCCCTCCGCCAAGCGCTGGTTCCCCTTCCCCCAGCTGGTGCTCGCCCTGTGCTGGGGCTTCGCGGTGCTGATCCCCTGGGCCGCCGCCAGCGGCAACCTGGCCGGCGGCTGGCCGCTGCTGCTGGTCTGGCTGGCCACCCTGCTGTGGACCTTCGGCTTCGACACCGTCTACGCCATGTCGGACCGCAGCGATGACGCGGCGCTCGGCATCCGCAGCAGTGCGCTCACCCTGGGTGCGGCCGCCCCCGGCGCCGTGGCCCTCTGCTATGGGCTCACGTCGCTGCTGCTGGCCGCCGCTGCCGCGCTGCAGACAGTGAGCTGGCCCTTCTGGCTGCTGTGGGCTGCCGCCTCGCTGGGCATGCAGAGCGAAGCCTGGCGCCTGCGGGGCAAGCCGCCGCGCTCCCGCTTCGCGCAGCACTTCAGCCGCCAGGTGCTGCTGGGCGGGGTGTTCTGGTTGGCCTTGGTGGTCGGGAGGCTGCCGTGAGCGCCGCCGGCCCGCTGCCAGCCCTGCGGCGCGGTGATCGCGTGCGGCTGGTGGCGGCCAGCTCCGCCCTGGCTGAGCTGGGCCGCCTCCAGCAGGGAGTTGCGGTGCTGCAGAGCTGGGGCCTCACGGTGGAGATGCCCTTCGATCCCGCCCGTCGCTGGGGCTATCTGGCCGGCCACGACCAGCAGCGCCGCGCCGATCTGCAGCCGGCGCCGCTGCTGGCCTGCGTGCGGGGCGGCTGGGGCGCCGCCCGCCTGCTGGAGCAGCCCCTGCCGGAGGCCGACGGCTGGCTGCTGGGTTTTTCTGATGTGACCTCCCTGCTCTGGGCCCGCCAGGCCCGTGGCCAGGCGGGCGGGGTGCATGGGCCGCTGGTCACCACCCTGGCGGCTGAACCCGACTGGAGCCGCGAGCGCCTGCGGGCGCTGTTGTTCGGCGAGCCCGTGCCCCCCCTGACCGGGGACACCTGGTGTGCGGGGGTGGCGCAGGGTCCGTTGCTGGTGGGCAACCTCACGGTGGCCACCCACCTGCTCGGCACGCCCCACCTGCCGGACCTCGACGGCGCCATCCTCGTGCTCGAGGACGTGGGCGAAGCGCCTTACCGGATCGAGCGCATGCTCACCCACTGGCGCCTGTGCGGCGCCCTGCAGCGATTGGCGGGCATCGGTTTCGGCAGTTTCGAGGCATGTGAAGACCCCGAGAGCGAGACGCCGGCGGCGGGGGTGGCGCAGGCTCAGGCACTGCAAGACTTGGAACCGCAAGCCGAGGGCCCTGACCTTCAGAGGCCCCAGGCTGCGTCCCAGCGCTTCAGCCTCGAGCAGGTGTTGCGGGAGCGCACCGCCGACCTCGGCATTCCCGTGCTGGCGGGCCTGCCGCTGGGGCATGCGCCCGGCAATGGGGCCCTGCCGCTGGGCGTACGCGCGCGGCTGGGTGACGGCGTGCTCAGCCTGCTGCCCTAGTGGCAAGCACCGCCGCAGCAATGGTGAGATCGAAGGGGGTGGTGAGCTTGATGTTCGAGGGGGGGGCCTCGATCACGCCCACCGGCCAGCCCAGCCGCTCGAACAGGGCCGCGTCATCGGTGACGCTCCAGCCCGCCTGCTCCGCCTGGGCATGGGCCTGGCGCAGCCGCTCAAGCGGAAAGCCCTGGGGGGTCTGGGCTGCCCACAGCTCGCTGCGGTCGGGGGTGGAGAGAATGACCTGCTGACCGTCCACCCGCTTGATCGTGTCGGTGACGGGGGTGGCGGCGATCACGGCCTCGCCGGCGTGCACGCGCGCGGCACAGCGGCGGATCAGCTCCGGTTCCACCAGGCAGCGGGCTCCGTCGTGGATGAGCACGGCGCCTGCAGCGGCGGGCAGGGCCGCCAGCCCGCGGCTCACCGATTCCTGGCGTGTGTCGCCCCCTTCAATCCAGCGCACGGGGCGATCGGGCTGCGCCGCCGCGATCATCGCCTCCACATCCGCCTGATCCACGGGTTGGCCCACCACCCCGATCCACTGGATCGCCTCACAGGCCAGCACCGCGTCCAGGGTCCAGGCGAGCACGGCGCGCCCGGCCACGGGGAGCAGCAACTTGTTGCGCTGCGACCCCATACGCCTGCCGCTGCCGGCCGCGGCGATCAGCAAATGCACAAGCGGCTCCCGAACACATCGAAATCGGATCAGATTCATACAATCAGCCCGCCCGAAACCCGATCGCTGCCGCCTGATGCGAGTTCTGTTTTTGATCCCGGGCAGCGGCGCCACCCAACTTCAGGCCATGCCGGCGGTGGCCGCCACCGCCAGCCAGCTGGGGGCCACCGTTCAGGTGGCCTGCCCCCCGGCCCAGGTGTCCATCTGGAAGCTGCTGCCGGCCGTGGAGAAGGTGCTCCCTTACAGCTTTGACACCGGCGTCAGCCTGGCGGACTGGGCCAACCTGCTCGGCGCCGTGCGCGAGCCCGACTTCCAGCTCTGCCTCAACCTCGCCTCCGGCTGGCCGATCGATCTGCTGCTTTCCCTCACTCACATCCCCACCCGCATTGCCGCCGGCGGCTTCTCCGCAACCGTGCGGGTGCCTGCCCCAGGCACGGCCGGATCCGTCAACGGCAGCCAGTCGCCCACCGGCGGCTGGCCCAACCAGCAGTACGAGAGCTGGCTGCGCCCGCTGGAGATCCCGCTCGATGCTGAGGTCTTCCGTCTGCGGCTTAAGCCAAAGGCGCTGGAAGCCGCTGCCGCCGCCCTGCCGGCGGGGGATGGTCCACTGCTGCTGCTGGCGCCCAGGCCGGCGGCCGCCGCTGCCGACTGGCCTGCTGCCCACTGGCAGGCGTTGCCGGAGGCGATCCGCTCCCGCCTCCCCAACCTGCGCGTGGTGACGCCCCCGGCTGGGGCCACGCCGCAGGAGCTGGCGGCCCAGGTGGCTGCCGTGGATGTGGTGCTCAGCAGCGACCCGGTCATCACCGAACTGGCCCTGCTCACGGCCACGCCGTTGGTGGCGCTGGGTCGCAGCAGCGACAGCCTGCCGCCGCGTCAGGGGGTAAAAGGGGTCGGTATCCCTGGATCCCTGGATCAGCTGAGCGTTGCCGAGGTGCTGTTGGCGTTGGGGATGGCTTGATCCTGCGGTCATGGTCCGGCAGGCTCCTCCTGGTGCGTCATGATCCCTGCCCCTCGACGTCGCCGCCGCTCGGCTCCTTCCACCGCTTCCCGGCGGCCCTGGCGCACCCCCGTGCTGGCGCTGTCGCTGCTGATCAACCTCACGGCCGTCGGCTACAGGCTCACCGAAGGCTGGGACTGGGGTGATTGCTACTGGATGGTGGTGGTCACGCTCAGCACCATGGGCTGGAGCGACGGAACCACGCAGCCTCTCTCCACGGCGGGCCGCGTCGTCACCACCCTGGCGATCGTGGGCGGGCTGGTGGTGGTGCAGGTGACCATCCAGAGCCTGCTGGGGCTGAGCGAATCGGGCTACTTCCGCCGGCTGCGCGAACGACGTTTCAAGAACTGGCTGAGCATGATGGAAAACCATGTGATCCTTTGCGGCTACGGCCGTATCGGCCGCGAGATCGCCGATCAGCTCGTCTCCGAAGGCGTGCCGCTGGTGGTGGTGGAGATGGACACTGCCCAGAAGGAGGCCGCCGAGGAGCGGGGGCTGCCCGTGCTCCAGGCCGATGCCACCCTGGACGAAACCTTGGTGGAGGCCGGCATTCATCACTGCCGCAGCCTGGTGGCCGCCCTGCCGAACAACGCCGCCAATCTGTATGTGGTGCTCAGCGCCCGCGGCATCGCCCCCCGCTGCCGCCTGATCGCGCGCTCTGACAGCGAGGAAGCGGCCCGCAAGCTGCGGCTGGCCGGAGCGGATCAGGTGGTGAGTCCTTATGTGGCGGGCGGGCGCACGATGGCTGCCACCGCCCTGCGTCCGCTGGCGGTGGGCTTCATGGAGCTGCTGGCCGGCTCCGATTGCGAGGTGGAGGAGTTCCAGCTCACCGACGATCCCCAGCGCATGGTCTCCATCAACGGCCGCAGCCTGGCGGAACTGCAGCTGGGCCGCCAGACCGGCGTGCTGGTGCTCGCGATCCGTCAGCCGGCCCCTGCCGAGCCGGTGATCAGCTACTACCGCGGCGTGGCCTACCGGGAGGATCAGCCCCGCCTGATCGCCAACCCGGGCAGTGATCTGCGCCTGGCGCCAGGGCAGCTGCTGGTGGTGCTGGGCAGCAAGGAGCAGCTGGCCCGCTTCGGGAAGCTGCTGGGGCCGGCACTGGTGAGCATGGACGCCATGGAGCGGTAGGCCTGGCGAGGCGGCCGCATACGATCGCCGCCATCGCCAGCTTCCGATGCCCGTGTCCACCGCCGCTCCCCTGGCCGATCAGGTCGCCCTGGTGACCGGTGCCAGCCGTGGGATCGGCCGTGCCATCGCCCTGGAGCTCGCTGCGGCCGGCGCCGAGGTGGTGGTGAACTACGCCGCTTCGGCCACGGCCGCCGAGGCCGTGGTGGAAGCGATCACTGCCGCCGGTGGCCGGGCCTATGCCCTGGCGGCCGATGTGTCGGTGGAAGAGCAGGTGGACTCGCTGGTGAAAGCCGTGCTGGAACGCAGCGGCCGGCTGGATGTGCTGGTCAACAACGCCGGCATCACCCGCGATGGCCTGCTGCTGCGCATGAAGACCAGCGACTGGCAGAGCGTGATCGATCTGAACCTCACCGGCGTGTTCCTGTGCACCCGTGCCGTGAGCCGCTCCATGCTCAAGGCCCGCAGCGGCCGCATCATCAACATCACCTCGGTGGTGGGTCTGGTGGGCAATCCCGGCCAGGCCAACTACAGCGCCGCCAAGGCCGGCGTGATCGGCTTCACCCGCAGCACCGCAGCGGAGTTCGCCAGCCGGGGCATCACCGTCAACGCCGTCGCCCCCGGCTTCATCGCCACCGACATGACTAGCGAGCTCAACCAGGAGCCGATCCTGGCCGCCATCCCGCTCGGACGCATGGGCCAGCCGGAGGAGGTGGCCGGGGCTGTGCGTTTCCTTGCCGCCGATCCCGCCGCTGCCTACATCACCGGCCAGGTGCTGCAGGTGGATGGCGGCATGGTGATGGGCTGAGCGGGCCGGGGAGGTTTAGCTCTCGATCGGTTGCACGAGCTCATCGCGCAGCCGGCGGATCCGCTGCAGCAGGCGCAGCCGGCGGCTGCGGGCGGTGATGGTGAGAAACAGGCGGATCGGCACGTACACCAGGGCCATCAGCAGCCCCAGCCCGGCGATCAGCAGGAAGGCCATGGCGCTGGTGCCTGCCATGGTCGGGTCCGAGGTCACGTCGCTGAGCGCGTCAGCGAGGCTGGTGCTGAGGGAGTCCTCCATGCCCCGACCCTATCGGGGGTCAGCCGCCGTTGCCCGTGCCATGGGAATGTGCAAACGCATTCGGCTTTCCCCACCGCAGCCATCCCGCTGGCCACAGGGCGCTATGGGAATCTGAACGCACTTCCAGGGCTTGCCCCAGGCGCGCCTCTTTCCACGCCCATGGCCAAACTGATCAGCTTTTCGGATGCTTCCCGCACCTCCCTCGAAAAGGGTGTGAACGCCCTGGCCAATGCGGTGAAGGTCACCATCGGCCCCCGGGGGCGCAATGTGGTGCTCGAGAAGAAGTTCGGCGCCCCCGACATCGTCAATGACGGCGTGACGATCGCCAAGGAGATCGAGCTCGAGGACCCCTTCGAGAACATCGGCGCCAAGCTGATCCAGCAGGTGGCCAGCAAGACCAAGGACCAGGCCGGAGACGGGACCACCACCGCCACCGTTCTCGCCCAGGCGCTCGTTCATGACGGCCTGATGAACGTGGCTGCCGGTGCCAATCCCGTCGGCCTGCGCCGCGGGATGGAAAAAGCCCTGGCCCGGGTGGTGGAGGGCATCCAGACTCGCGCCATCCCGGTGGCCGGTGAAGCGATCCGTCAGGTGGCCACGGTGAGCTCCGGTGGCGATGAGGAAGTGGGCCGCATGGTGGCCGAAGCCATGCAGCTGGTCACCACCGATGGGGTGATCACAGTCGAGGAATCGCGCTCTCTGGCCACCGAACTGGAGGTCACCGAAGGGATGGCCTTTGATCGCGGCTATTCCTCTCCCTATTTCGTCACCGATGGTGAGCGCCAGGTGTGCGAATTCGAGAACGCCCTGCTGCTGGTCACCGACCGCAAAATCAGTGCGATCACCGATCTCGTGCCGGTGCTGGAGGCCGTCTCGCGCGCCGGCGCCCCGCTGGTGATCCTTGCGGAAGAGGTGGAAGGTGAAGCCCTGGCCACCCTCGTGGTCAACAAGACCCGCGGTGTGCTGCAGGTGGCGGCGGTGCGGGCCCCCTCCTTCGGCGATCGCCGCAAGGCCGCCCTGCAGGACATCGCCGTGCTCACCGGCGCCACGCTGATCAGCGAAGACCGCTCCATGTCGCTCGACAAGGCGACACTCGCCGATCTGGGCCGCGTGCGCCGGATCACGATCAGCAAGGACTCCACCACGATCGTGGGCACCGAAGATCACCGCGACGCCGTGGCTGAGCGGGTGGCCTCGATCCGCCGTGAACTGTCCGCCACCGACTCCGACTACGACCGCGAGAAGCTGAGCGAGCGCATCGCCAAGCTGGCCGGTGGCGTGGCGGTGATCAAGGTGGGGGCCCCCACCGAAACGGAGCTGCGCCACCGCAAGCTGCGCATCGAAGATGCCCTCAATGCCACCCGGGCGGCGGTGGAGGAGGGGATCGTGCCCGGCGGCGGCAGCACCTTGATGGAGCTGGCTGCTGAACTCGAAGGCTGGATCGCCGGGCTCCAGGGCGACGAGCGCACCGGCGCCGAGATCCTCTGCCGTGCCCTCTCCGCTCCCCTGCGTCAGATCGCCGCGAACGCCGGTGCCAACGGCGATGTGGTGGTGGCCGATGTGCTGCGGCTGGGCAAGGGCTACAACGCGCTCACCGGTGCCTACGAAGATCTGATGATGGCCGGCATCCTCGATGCCGCCAAGGTGGTGCGACTGGCCCTGCAGGATGCGGTGTCGATCGCTGCGCTGCTGATCACCACCGAAGTGGTCATCGCCGACAAGCCCGAACCTCCCGCCCCTGCCGGTGGTGGCGGTATGGAGGGAATGGGCGGCATGGGAGGAATGGGTGGCATGGGCGGCATGGGCATGCCCGGCATGATGTGAGCCCTGCTCCCTGAGAGCTCAGCAGCAGCTCAGCCGTTCAGCGGCTCAGCTGCTGCACGTAGGCGGCCACCTGAAGATCCACGCCGGTGATGGCGGTCCCCACCACCACCGCGTCGGCTCCCCGCTGCAGCGCCCGTTGCGCCTGCTCCGCACTGGCGATGCCGCCTTCACAGATCAGCGTGGTGGTGGCCGGCAGGGCAGAGCGCAGCGGCCCCAGCAGATCCCAGGCCGGCGGCCGCAGCCCTGCCGTGCTCTCCGTGTAGCCGTACAGGGTGGTACCCACCCAGCGGCAGCCGAGGGCCGCGGCCTGCACCCCGTTGGCCACGCTGTCCACATCGGCCATCAGCAGTGCGCCAAGCTCCGTCGTGGCCCGCTCGATCAGCTCGGCCAGTGGCTGTCCGCCCGGCCGTTGCCGTTCGGTGGCATCGATTGCCACCACATCGGCTCCTGCTGCCCACACCGCCAGCAGTTCTTCCCAGCCGGGCGTGATGTACACCGGGCTGCCTGGGAAGCTGCGCTTCCACAACCCCACGATCAGCGCCTGTGGGCAGCGGCGCCGCACGGCACCGATGTGCTCGGGGCTTTCCAGGCGCACGCCGATGGCCCCGTTGGCCAGGCTGGCCTCCGCCATGGCGGCGATCACCTGCGGATCCCGCAGCGGCGAGCCTTCAGGCGCCTGCACCGAAACGATCAACCCACCCTGCACGGCCGCCCTCTCCAGCCGCTCCGCAGGTGTGACGCCGGTGATGGCAGAAGGGGCCCCGAGGGGCGTAGAGGCAGGGGGCATGGTGGGAGCTGAAATGGGGCAAGGGGCCGGTGGCCGCAGCCCAGACTGACGGCCGCGTCAGCTGCTGCGGGTGTCCTCTGAGGAGGAGTCATCCGGCAGCCAGGAGCGCAGCGAGGCCAGACCGGGATGGGAAGGAGCGGGGGCCGGCCGGCCGGCGACGGCAGCCGCAGCCCGCTCGCGCAGGGGCGGGGTGCGGCCCTGGGGCGTGAGCTCCGGGGCGATCTCCGTGGCGCTGCGGCGGGCTGGGCCGGCAGGGCGGTCCGGTTCCAGCGGCGGGCGGTGTCCCGGTGGCGGGGGGCTGGCGGGGGGGGGGGCCTGGGGCCG